>CAMPHP010000365.1 GCA_946885925.1 uncultured Litorilinea sp. | reverse complement strand
ACAACCACCAGCACACCCCCCTGTGCCCTTGTATGACGATGAGCCGACCTTTTCTGACGAGGATTCTGACGAGGAGGAAGATGTTGTTGCGCCAGGTGAGCCGGACGAGGATCAGGGCTGGCACTCGACCCTGGCAACATCAACCTCTATGGAGTTCACTCTACCTTCCTTGATCAGACGATCTGACGAGGATGATGACATTAATCTGGATGATGCTCTGGATGATACTCTGGATGATGAGGTTGAGCCAGAGGAAGAAATGACGGGTGAGACTGTTGATGCAAGTGATGAGATTAATACAACACCCGTTGTGAGTCCGGCTTCCACAGATCAAAATGACACACATGAGAATGCGCCCCCAGCCGCCACGCCGCCAGTGACCCCAGCGCGTCACGCACTCTGCCTATTGATCCCTACCCCTGTCACCGACCTGGACGATCTAGCCGCATTGGTGCGCTTTGCCGCCGAAACCCATGCAACGATGGCGCGCACAGTGAATGAAGTGCCTGTAGGTACCCATGTCCTCTTGATTGGAACAACAGGTACAGAAGATTGGACAGAAGTTGAACGACAATTAGTCGCGCGCGGGCTTACCTACAAAAAGGTGATTGGAAGGCTCGCCGAAGCACTTGCGGATGATACCTTTTCTGGGTTATAATACTCTGTAAAGTTTCGTCTGCTCGCATCACTGATCTAGCGCGATTGTGCAATCTTTGCACAACCACATAGATTCCATGCTGGTGTTCATCCTATTCTACCTTTACCCACCTGGTTAAGTAGTCCTGACGGACTACAGATTGAGTATGATCCGATCAACTCGATCAACCTAGCGAAGACGAAAGGAACAAGTCTATGAGTCGCAAACTCTCATGGGTGTTCAGTCTGCTCGTCATCTCTGCCATGGTCCTAGCGGCCTGTGGTGGCGCGCAAACCGCCCCAACAGGAGCAGACACAGCTGCTACGGAAGCACCCGCAGAAGCAGCCCCACCAGAAGAAGCAACCACTGAGGAAGCAACTACAGAGGAGACAGAGGCAACTGAGGCCCCAGCGGGTGAGGGTGCTGCAACGACCGAAGCTCCCGCTGAAGGAGCGGCTGCCCCTGGCGAACTCACGCTGACCGATGTTGATCCTGAAAGTCCATTGGGTCGTGCCCTGGCTGGTGAGTTTGAGGGAACAGCCGTGAGCATGTTTGGCCCCTTCACCGATGAAGACGCAGTGAAATTTAATGGCAGCATTGCGGCCTTTGAGGAAGCAACAGGCATTGATGTACAGTACGAAGGCTCCAAGGAATTTGAAACCACCATCTCAGTACGTGTGGATGCAGGCGACCCGCCCGATATTGCCGACTTCCCACAGCCTGGTTTATTAGAAAACCTGGCTGGCACGGGTGCAGTGATCGATGTCAGCACCTTCCTTGATAGCGAACATCTCCAGAGCAATTACGACCAGAGTTGGCTCGACATGGCGATGATGGATGGCGCTAGCGGCCCCATTATGGCGGGTGTCTGGCATCGCTTTAATGGGAAGAGCTTGGTCTGGTACCCCAAGGATGATTTTGACGCCGCTGGTTACGAAATTCCCGAAACGTGGGATGAGTTGATGGAATTGACCGAGACGATTGCCAGCGACGGTGACACACCGTGGTGTATCGGGATTGAGTCTGGTACGGCAACGGGTTGGCCCGCCACCGACTGGTTGGAAGATATCATGCTGCGTACCACTTCGTTGGAAAACTACGACGCTTGGACACGGGGTGAGCTGCCCTTCTCCTCGCCCGAAGTAACCAACGCGGCCGAAATGATGGCTGAGATCTGGCAGAACGAAGCGTATGTCTATGGCGGCACTGCGGGCATCGTTTCGACTTCATTTGGCGATTCGGTGCTGCCCATGTTCAACGACCCGCCCCAATGCTGGCTGCACAAGCAAGGCAACTTCATCACCACCTTCTTCCCAGCTGGCGTTGAAGCGGGCGTAGATTATGACTTCTTCTACTTCCCGCCCATTGACGAGCAGTATGGCAAACCCTTCTTGGTTGCTGGCGACCTCATGGCGATGTTCAATGACCGTCCCGAAGTCCAGGCAGTCATGCAATACTTCACCTATGGCGACTCCGTGCGGGGATGGCCGGCAGCAGGTGGTGCATTGTCGCCACACTTGGACGCCTCACTGGACTGGTATGGCGATGACGTGGAACGCGGCATTGCCGAACTGGTTCTCGAATCCACCAGTGTCCGTTTTGACGGTTCGGACTTAATGCCCGGTGAAGTGGGAGCAGGTTCCTTCTGGAAGGGTATGACCGATTGGATCGCTGGCACCGTGGACTTGCCCACGGCGCTGCAAGAGATTGACGCGGCTTGGCCCGAATAAGCGCGAGCGTCCACACAGGCACGACACTAGGCTATATGAAAGTCGTGAGTCAAATTGAACTGTAGACGAACAGGGTAGCCGCATGTTGGCTACCCTGTTTGTTTCTACAGCGGTACATATAGCGGTATCTATAAAGGAGAGGATACAATGCAACAGACAAAGAAGTTGGCCGTGCAGCCACCCGGAAGTAGGGAAGAGAGCGGGTCAAGGCTCTTGCAAGCCCTGCTTGCCATCGGTGCTGCGGTCATCCTCATATTCGTCCTCTGGCAAGGTTTTTTGTTCCTGCGCGACAGCAGAGCCCCCAAGTGGAGCATTACCATCCTCGCTGTTCTGTGGGGGGTCGGTGGGGTATTGGCCCTCTATTACGTCGCCAACCAGTTGATCGAGCAATTGCCAAGAAAGTGGCGCGATGCCGTCCTGCCCTATCTCTTTGTCGGTCCAGCCATGGCGATACTCATTTGGTATTTGACCCTACCCGCTTTGCGTACCTTTTGGTATAGCCTGTTGGATCGGAACAGTGTCAATTTCGTCGGCCTGCAAAACTATATCGCGGTCTTTACCGAACGCTTTATGCTCGAAGCCTTCCGCAACAATCTGCTCTGGCTTGCGGTTGGGGCAACTTCTGCGGTGGTGATCGGGCTATTGGTGGCGGTCTTGGCCGACCGCAGCCGTTTTGAGACCTTGGCAAAAACGTTGGTCTTTATGCCAATGGCAATCTCAATGGTAGGTGCAGGCGTTATCTGGAACTTCATCTATGAAGTACGCCCTGCGACAGCCCCACAGATCGGTTTACTCAATGCCATTGTCGTAGCGCTGGGAGGCGAACCCAAAGCGTGGACGGCATTGATTCAGCCCTGGAATAATCTCTTTCTGATCGTGATTGTGGTCTGGTTGCAGGCCGGATATGCGATGGTTTTGTTCTCTGCCGCCATCAAGGGCATTCCCACCGAAATCATTGAAGCGGCGCGTGTGGATGGTGCCACAGAAATCCAACTGTTCTTTAACATCACACTGCCCATGATTCGCGCGACTGTCATTACAGTCGCTACTACGGTGGTCATTTTCACACTAAAGATTTTCGATGTCGTTATGGTGATGACAGGGGGGCAGTTTGGCACCGAAGTCATTGCCACCCAGTTCTATCGTCAATATTTCTCCAATCGCAATTTCGGCTTAGGCTCCGCGATTGCGATGGTCCTGCTCATTGCCGTGATTCCGGTGATGATCTATAACTTGCGGCAACTCCGCGAGCGGGAGGCAGTCTAATGGCAGCCAGAGCAGCTACATCTAAGCGAAATCGACTCGTATCCGACATAGTGGTCAACGGTATCCTGGCTTTGATCTGTCTCATCTGGACCATTCCCACGGTGGGCGTGCTGATCTCCTCATTCCGCACCCGCGACGATATTCAGACTTCTGGCTGGTGGACGATCTTTCCTCATCGAGAGTGGGTTCTTACGGAGACCTATCCGCCAGGAGATGTGGATACCCAAGGGGTGATGACCTTTGAGGGTCTTTCCGGTACATTTGAGGAATTTCGTGCGGGTATAGAGGGCAGCGGCGTCCGTGTGCAGTGGGTCGGCAATCGTCGCACAGGACGGATTGAGGTTCAGGAGCGCAAGTGGGTCATAGGCTCTGACTTCACGTTGGAGAACTATCAGGCAGTCTTGAGCGGTAGAAGCTATCAGATACGCCAGTCTGACGGTACGGTCTTGACTGTACAGGGCGATAATTTCAACAATGCCATTCTCAATAGCCTGACCGTTACGATTCCTGCGACGATCATCCCCATCTTGATTGCGGCCTTTGCCGCCTATGGTTTTGCCTGGATGCAATTTCCTGGGCGCAGGACATTCTTTATTCTCGTGGTGGCGCTGTTGGTGGTGCCATTGCAGATCGCGCTGGTCCCCATCTTGCGCGATTATGTCGCGCTCCGACTAAATGGCACGTTTCTTGGGATCTGGTTGGCGCATACAGGCTTTGGGCTGCCGCTTGCGCTTTACCTGCTCTATAACTACATCAGTACGCTGCCGCGCGATATCATTGAATCAGCCGCAATAGATGGCGCGTCCCACTTTGTCATCTTTACACGGTTAATTCTGCCCCTCTCGGTACCCGCATTGGCTTCCTTTGCCATCTTCCAGTTTCTATGGGTCTGGAATGACTATCTAGTGGCGTTGATCTTCATTGGTTCCAAACCGGATGTGCAAGTGTTGACCATGCGTTTGGCTGATATGGCCGGTTCGCGCGGGGATGATTGGCATCTGCTCACCGCCGGAGCCTTTGTCTCAATGGCCCTACCATTGACAGTCTTCCTCTTGCTCCAACGCTATTTCGTGCGCGGTCTCTTGGCAGGCTCCATCAAGGGGTAAATCAGTAGAGGGATAAACGAGTCAAGGTACAATTT
>CAMPHP010000364.1 GCA_946885925.1 uncultured Litorilinea sp. | reverse complement strand
TATTTTGTGGTTGCCCACTTCCATTATGTCTTGATCGGTGGCGTGACCTTTCCTATTTTTGCGGCATTCTACTACTGGTTCCCACTGTTCACCGGGAGAAAACTCAGCGAGCGATTAGGGAAATGGAATTTCTGGCTCACTTTTATCGGATTCCACGTTACCTTTTTCCCAATGCACATTGTGGGGCTGCTGGGTATGGCTCGCCGCGTCTATACCTATCAGGAAGGAATGGGTTGGGATATCTATAATCAAATCTCGACCATTGGCTCATACATCTTGACTGTTGGCATTCTGCTTTTCGTGATTAATGTCCTTATCAGTATGCGTACTGGTGCTAAGGTCGAGTCAAACCCGTGGAATGCAGACTCTCTTGAGTGGGCGACGGCGATACCTCCACCGAGCTATGGCTTTGCTGAACTGCCTATTGTTCACAGCCGCCACCCGCAATGGGATCAAGCAGATATTCGGCAAGGGGATGAACGGCTCAAAAGTATGTTGCAGGATTTATCGGGATGGCCCCTCACCTGGCGAGCAGCGCTTACAACGTCGGCGATTGCGGCACGCCCCACGGAGATCTTTCGCGTCTCCGGCCCATCAATCTGGCCTGTTGTAACGGCTGTCGGCCTCATCATTATATTTGCTTCCGAAATCTTTTCCCTACGCATCTTGGTTCTTTCTGGTGTGTTGACCATTATCGTGGGGCTGATCGGATGGCACTGGCCCAATCCGAATCCGACAACCGAGCGGGAGCTAGACTTTGAACGCACGCATGGCATCCCCGTCTATCCTAACGGCAGCCCCACGGTAAATCGTTGGTCAATGAGTCTCGTTATCCTTATCGTTGCGACCATTGTTGGCTTATTCGAATTTAGCTATTTCTACATTTCTCTTGCCCATGTGGCTTGGCCGATGGACAACATTGATCCCCCCGGCCTGCTCCTGCCTGGGATCGGCACTGTGGCAATCTTCATTGCCGGTGCAGCCATGTCTTGGGCCAACCGGAGCATTACACGGGACGATGTCGCTGGTATGCGCGTTGCTCTGGCGATTACTTTCATTGCCGGGGCGGCTGCGGTCGGGGTTCTTGTCTATGACCTTCTTCAGGTTCCTTTCAACCAAACCATCAATGCCTATGGCACGCTCTACTGGAGCCTGAGCATCCTTCTGATCGTAATATTGCTCTTTGGGTTGGGCCAAAACCTCTTCACCCAGATCTGGTCATGGTTTGGGCGTTATTCCGCACGCGAACATGTCGCTGTCGATATCGGTGCGCTCTACTGGTATGCCGCACTTGTTTTTTGGCTGATTCTCGCTGGAACAGTCTATCTATCTCCCTACATCCTGTAAGTTCCATCTGCTTGTTAGTCTCGTTTGAGAAGAAGCTTTTAGAGGATATTTTGTAGGGATATTTTCATGAGGGGCAGCAATGATCCAGACAAGTGCAAGTGAAGAGACACAACATGGACGCCTCTGGATAGGTTTCTTAGCCGGACCGGTGATCTACATTGTTTATTTCATTGCAGTCTGGGCCCTGGGCGAATTCGGCTGTCTGGCTGGGATACAGCAATTGACTCTCTATGGACAGAACCTAATCCGCCTAGGTGTTTTGGTGTTGACTGTCGTTGCCGCTCTCGTGACGTTGATCATTGGCATCGTGGCTTTTCGTCGTTGGCGGCAATTGCGTGAGGCTCCGGAGCAAAATGGGGGAAACTATGCACAGTTCATGTCCTTTGTTGGTGCTTGGCTCAACGGGTTCTTTACGCTGGCGATCCTGTTGAACGCTATCCCGGTGTTGTTAGGAAGTGGTTGTGATGCACTCTAAGGGTGGGGCGGACAGAATGGGATGGAGGCGCGCTGGCGGCATGATCGTGGCACTGCTTCTACTCGCTGCATGTGATGGGACACCTAGCCAGTTGCCTGCGGAGACAGGAGTTCAAGTTGCGCCTACTGCGGGCACGACGATGCCGCTCGCCCAAGAGGGCGAACCTACGCCCCTGAGCGATGCCGCACTCATTGCGATGGGTGAAATGATCTATAGGAGCAACTGTGCGCCGTGTCATCAAGTAAACGGCGAAGGTACCCTCTCGACATTTCCGGCGCTCAACCGCAATCCGTTTGTCACGGCGGCTGATCCCACAGGGGTCATTGAGGTGGTGTTGTATGGACGGCAGCTCATGCCCTCTTTTGAGCGCACTCTCACAGCCCAGGAGGTGGCAGCTGTAGTCTCTTACATACGCAATGCCTGGGATAACCAGGCATCTGTCGTTAGCGAGGCGCAAGTTCGCGAGGTGCAAAGTCAAAGTGCAGTGGAAAACGAGTAGCTACTGTCTGTTCCGGGATCTTTCTCTGTTTGGGAGCTTCCATAGTAGTTCAGAGGGAGTGTAGTTCAAAGAGATTGTAGTTCAAAGGGAGGAACGATATGCGAAACTCGAGGCTGTTAGCACTTTTAGCGATACCTGTCGTGCTTCTATCCGCGCTGGTGCTGGCAATGAGCATACAGCCGGACAATGTTGAGTTTGCGCAGGCAGCCTCTGCCGCTGCTTTGGCGCAGGTGACGGCTACTGTGACGGCTGGAGAGGGTGTTACGCAGTCCCAGACCATGACGACACCAACCCAGGCGACCGCGATGCCTGGAATGACTGCGACTGCTACAACGGCTGCGACTCCTGAAGTAACTGCGACCAGTGAAGCGACGGCGACCTCTGAAATGACTGAAACGACTGAAACGACGCAGACACAGGCAATTCAGCCATCGGTCGTGCCAACAGATCGCGCAGCGGTACTTACCCCTGGAGAATCGCTGCCAGTGGATGCTTCGATCCAACTGGTCAAGGTCGCTGAGGGCCTCATTGATCCCGTGAATGTCGTCAGCGCACCAGATGGCAGTGGGCGGCTCTTTGTCGTCGAGCGCCACGGGGTCGTTCGCATTGTCGACGCCAATGGTCAAGTTCTGGAGCAACCATTCCTGGACATTCAGGAACAGGTCTTGAGCGCGTTCTTGGAGCAAGGTCTCTACGACCTCGAATTTCATCCAGACTATGCAAACAATGGGCGCTTCTTTGTTCACTTTGCGGAATTGTTACGCAATGGCGATGGGATGATTGTTGAATATTCCGTCTCTGCCGATGATCCAAACCGGGCGATTCCTGAGAGCGCCAGGGCGATCATGCAGATTGAACAACCGTGGGCCAACCACAATGGCGGCGAACTTGCCTTTGGACCGGATGGCTATCTCTACATTGGCAGTGGCGATGGCGGCTGGGAAGGCGATCCGCTGGAAGCTGGACAAGACCTCAAAACGCTCCTGGGTAAACTGCTGCGGATTGATGTCAATGTCCCAGATGGCCGCCCCTATGCCATTCCGCAGGATAATCCCTTTGCCAGCGCACAGCAACCGCAATTGGTGCAGCTTTTCGGAATCACCGAAGAAGTGTTTGCACAAATTCACACCGAGGCGCGGCCTGAAATCTGGGCCTATGGTCTGCGCAATCCCTGGAAGTTTCAGTTTGACCCTCAAACTGGGGATCTCTACTTGCCAGACGTCGGCCAAAATTACTGGGAAGAGATCAACTTCCAACCTGCTGACAGCCCAGGTGGCGAGAACTACGGTTGGGATTTTCTGATGGGTTCGCACTGCTTCCCGATCGAACAGGAAGATTGTGGAGTAGTTGGTGTCTTGCCTGTGGCAGAGTATAGCCATCCCGATCATAGCGGTTGTGCCGTTATTGGCCTTGGGATCTATCGCGGTGACGAATTCCCCAATTTAGATGGCGTCTATTTTAGCGGCGACTACTGTTCGGGGATCATTTGGGGGCTGATGCTCGACGAGAATAACGCCTGGCACTATGCCCAAGTGCTTGACACCAATCTCCAACTGACTGGCGCTGGACAAGACCAGAACGGTACCATCTATGTCACGACTTGTCACTGCAACTATGGTGGCCCTGGTCCAGTTGATAATCCACCCGGCGCACTTTGGCGCATTGTCGCAGCGGACCAAGTCCCCGAAGGCGCGGAGACGGCCCCGACACAGTAAGGCTCATTGTCCTTGGATAGGCAGATGGGGGGACAAGCAGATAGGGCTGGTGTAGGTAAAGAAGGAAAGTTAGACAATGAAACTTACAACTAGAAGGCAGGGACATGTTGCCTGGATTTTGCCAGCACTTCTGGCCTGCGTGTTCTTCATAGCAGGGTGTGGCAACGCGCGTGACAATGGAGTGATGGCACAGCCGTTAACGCTGCCTACCCCTGCTTCATCATCAGCAAGTGGGACAGGGGGCATAATACTGCCCGAACAGATTGTTGTCGTGGTCGTAACGCCGACTGCTGCTCAGGATACAGCGAGTCAACAAAGCCAGGCCGTTGCTCAAGCACAGCCAACAGCGCTGCCAGAGGGAGGACAAGCACAAGAGGGGCAAGCCAGAGATCAAGAACTGATCAGCATGGGCGAGTCAATCTACATGGCTAATTGTGCCGCCTGCCACCAACCGAGCGGTGAGGGCATATCGAACTATCCCCCGCTCGCAGGCAGCCCGATTGTAACAGCAGATGATCCGACTGCTGCCATCGAGACTGTCGTGAATGGACGTGGTCAGATGCCTGCTTTTGGTGGTTCGCTTTCGGCAGAAGAAATCGCTGCGGTTCTTTCCTATGTACGCAACTCTTGGGGGAACAGTGCGAGCGTTGTCACCCCCGACCAGGTAAGCCAAATTCAAGGTGGTGGGGCGCAAGCCGGTGGCGCGGCGGGTGCGGAACAAGCAACTCCTGCCGCCGGAGCGCAA
>CAMPHP010000363.1 GCA_946885925.1 uncultured Litorilinea sp. | reverse complement strand
GCCCCATCGTTGAGGTGGGTAGCACAGTCAACTGGACGTACATTGTCACCAACACGGGCAATGTCGTGTTGACCAATGTGACCGTGAGTGATGACCAGGGTGTGACAGTAAGCTGCCCCGACACAGAACTGAGTGTTGGTGAAACGATGACCTGTACAGCCAATGGGACGGCTATAGCAGGTCAGTACGCGAACATTGGCAGTGTGAAGGGCAACCCGCCTGTGGGTACACCTGTAAGTGACGAAGACCCCAGCCATTACTTTGGTGCTGATCCTGCTATCGTCATTAAGAAGTATACGAATGGCGAGGACGCGGACACCGCGACCGGGCCTATGGTAGAGGTAGGAAGCACGGTGGAGTGGACATACATTGTCACCAACACGGGCAATGTAGTTTTAACCGATGTAACAGTAACGGATGATCAGAATGTGACGGTTAGCTGTCCAGAAACTGAGTTGGCTGTGGGCGAGACGATGACTTGCACAGCGAGTGGTATTGCTATCGCAGGACAATATAAGAATGTCGGTACAGTGACAGGCAATCCGCCCGTGGGTATACCTGTGAGTGATGATGATCCGAGTCACTATTTCGGTTCACAGCCCGCCATCGTAATCAAGAAATACACGAATGGTGAGGACGCTGATACCGAGACAGGTCCCGTCGTTGAAGTAGGCAGCACAGTCAACTGGACGTACATCGTCACCAATACGGGTAATGTAACGCTAACAAACGTGAGTGTGAGCGACGATAAGGGTGTAAACGTCAGCTGCCCTGAGACTGAACTGAGTGCTGGTGAAACGATGAGTTGTACAGCAAGTGGTGTTGCTGTAGCAGGGCAGTATAAGAACATTGGTGCTGTGATAGGTACTCCACCTGTGGGTACACCCGTGAGCGACGACGATCCCAGCCATTACTTTGGTTCGATTCCGCAGCCTGCTCCTGCATCGTTGGGTGATCGTGTGTGGCACGATCTCAACGCCAATGGTGTGCAGGATGGCGGCGAACCAGGCATCGGCAATGTAACGGTGACGCTCTTTAATGGCAATGGTGCACAGGTAGGTGCACCGGCAATAACCAACGGCGATGGTCTCTATGCCTTTACCAACTTGACGCCAGGTAGCTACTATGTGGTCTTTGGCTTAAATACATTGCCAAGTGGCTATGTCGTAACGGCTCAGAATGTTGGCGACGAACTCTTTGATAGTGACGGCGCTGCCGATACGGGTCGAACGCAGACCGTGACGTTGGCAGCCGGTGAGAATAATCTATCGTTGGATTTGGGTGTCTACCAACCTGCTAGCTTGGGCGACCGTGTGTGGGTGGATAGCAACGAGAATGGTCAGCAGGACGGTGGCGAAGCGAATGTGCCAGGCGTAACGGTGACGCTCTTTAACAGCAGCAATGTGCAAGTGGGTCAGCCAACCACGACAGACGGCAATGGTCTCTATGCCTTCACCAATCTGCTGCCGGGTAGTTACTATGTAGTCTTCAGCCTGCCCGCCAAGTCGAGTTTTACCGCAGCCAATCAGGGTGGTGTGAGCGAGGCATTGGACAGCGATGCAGATGCAATGGGCAAGACACCTGTTGTCACACTCACATCGGGTCAGAATTATCTGGACCTAGATGCAGGGATCGTGGTTGAGCCGGAAGTTGAAGAGCTTCTCTCCGCGCTAGGTAACAAGGTGTGGTTCGACCTCAACAAGAACGGCATTCAGGATGAGAAGGAAGCGGGCGTTGCTGGTGTCAAGGTAGATCTCTACACCGGAGAAGGTAGCTTTGTTGCAACCACTACAACCGATGCGAATGGTGAGTATCTCTTTGCCGGTCTGAAGGCAGGCAGCTACTATGTAGAGTTTGCCAATGTAGAGGGCTACAGCTTCACCCACTATAATGTCACTGGCAACAGCCAGGATGCGGCGGACAATGATCCAGTCGTGCCCGTGGTGGAAGTAGGCGTCTCTGATGGGGGTGTGGAAGGGCTGTTCGGTCAGCCGTTGGTCTACACCTTCTTCTATACCAACACCGATGCGACGCTTGCCGCAAGCAATGTGGTCCTCTCTACCACAGTGCCCGTGGGGACAAGCTTTACACCAGATGGCAGCGGCTGGAGTTGTGCGGGTGGTGGCTCCAATGTTGCTGCTGGTACGGTCTGTACCTTCACCATTCCGACAGTGGCAGCCAATAGTTCCGGATCAGTAAACTTTGTTGTTACCCTGGGCCTTACGGATGCAGAAGTGCCGGATGCACTCGACCTGCAGGTGAGCTTGACCCAAAGCACAGTGGCTCGCACCGAGGTTGTAACATTGGGCGCGGGTGAAACCAATCTTACGGTGGATGCTGGCCTTGTCCGCATTGAGGCAAGCCTATTAACGGCGACACCTACTGCACCAACCAATCTGCCCGGTACTGGACAGCCTCAGACCCAACGCGCGCTGTTCCTGCCCACGGTTCAGTCGGGAGACTAACTTAAGCAGGTGGGTGGCGTATCTACCACCCGTGATCATCTAGAAATGACAGAGCCCCAGGCAAAACGCCTGGGGCTCTGTTTGCGTATAGACATGGGCTGACACAACGTCTAGCACTGTTGCAATGAGGAGAGCTATTCCCTTCCATGACAGGATTTTGCGTGCGTTGCTCATCAAAGCTACCAACGGGTAACTATTTCTGCACAAGTACGTCTCAATAGTGAATAGATTGTGCGTGTTGATTCATAAAAACACAAGAAATTGTCATCTGCTATCTCTATTCTTTATGCAAGCACAATATTTAATTCGCCATGTGACGAGTAGTACAGTATAGTTGGAGGCTTAGAAGTAAGAGCATGAGAGAAGTGAAGTGCATGAGTTCGCCAATGGGGCAGCATTCTCGTCCCAAGTTTAGTCCGTTGCGCGCAGTCGTTGTGGCAGTGTTGCTGGTCGTACTGTCGTCGACCGCCGCTTGTTCACCGTTCAGCCTCTCGCGCGCGACGGATGAGTATAGTGCTGAGGTTGCAACGTCTTGGTTTGCGTTGTCATTAAAGCTGGTGCAGGAAACAAACGGATTTACGCCCCCTGTGGCTTCGCGTGCCTTTGGCTATCTGGGCGTAACGCTCTATGAAACAGTGCGCCCCGGCATGAGTGGCTATCAAAGCATGGAGGGACAACTTAATGAACTGGAGAGTCTACCCAGCACGCAGTGGTTTGTCCGCTATCACTGGCCTAGCGCAGCAAACGCGGCTCTGGCAGACCTGATGCGCCGGCTCTTCCCCACAGCGACCCCAGAGAACTTGAGCGCCATTGATATACTTGAAGAGAAATTCGCCAAGCAGTTTATGACAGAGGTCGATACGCTCACCTACCAGCGTTCGGTACATTGGGGACGCAGCATGTCTGCGGCTATCTATACCTGGTCGCTAGAGGATGGAGGGCACGAGGGTTATGGGCGCAATTTCCCGGAAGATTATGTAACGGCTGAAGGAGCCGGATTATGGGTGAGTACGCCACCCAATTATGCAAAGGCACTGCAACCCTATTGGGGCAGCAATCGCCCCTTTGTGCTGGCGGATGGTAGCGAATGTGCAGCCCCCCCGCCACCAGCCTATTCGGAAGATCCCGATTCGGCCTTCTATGCTGAGGCAATGGAAGTCTACGAGGCTGTCAAAGAGAACAATCCAGAGCATAAGGCCATTGCCATGTTCTGGGCTGATGACGCAGGACGTACATCAACGCCGCCAGGTCACTGGGTCTCTATCATGAATCAGGTGCTCACCGCTGAAGAGGGTTCGCTGGCATTGGCCGCGGAAGGGTATGCTAAACTCGGGATTGCAGTTGCCGATTCGTTTATTACCTGTTGGAATACCAAGTTTATCCATAACGTGTTACGTCCAATCACCTATATTCAAGCGCATATTGATGCCGCCTGGAACACGCCGGAACTTACCGATCCTGTTGTGACGCCTCCCTTCCCTGAATATACGTCAGGACATTCGGTGCAGTCAGCGGCAGCCGCTGCTGTGCTTACCGAACTCTTTGGTGATGACTATGCCTATACAGACCATACTCATGACCAAATGGGATTGCCTGCTCGCTCCTACGGCTCTTTTACCGAAGCAGCTAACGAGGCGGCAATCTCGCGGCTCTATGGAGGTATCCACTATCGTTCTGCAATCGAAATGGGCTTTACACAAGGGGCCTGTGTTGGGGAACGTGTATTAGACTTAAAGTTTGGAAGCCGATGAGCCTTGCACAACGCTTGTGGGTCTATCAGCGTGAGCGGTTTCCCCTGCTGACCCACGGCATTCTGGTTGCAGCCTTAACCTTGGGCGCTGGCGGCTTTGCCAGTGCCCAGAATGCTTGGCCCCCGGTGTGGGTGATCTTCGGCGCTTTTTGTGTGGCGTTGGGTTGTTTTGCGCTCTTGCGGATTGCCGACGAGTTCAAGGATGCTGCCGATGATGCCACCTACCGGCCCTATCGCCCCGTGCCGCGTGGTTTGGTGACGCTGCGACAATTAAGCATGGTCGGCCTCATCATCGCACTGCTGCAACTCGCCATTACCTTTGCCCTGGGCTGGCAGTTGCTCCCCTATCTTCTTGCCTTCTGGCTCCTTTTGTTTTTGATGAGCCAGGAATTTTTTATGGGGGGGTGGCTGCGCGCCCGGCCTATTCTTTATATGCTTTCTCACATGTTCATTCTGCCATTGATTTTCCTCTATCTTCTGGCTGCATCATGGCAGCATCTCAGCACACCACCTATGGCTCTGGGGTGGTTTCTTCTGGCTAGCTATGCCAATGGCATTGTCTTTGAGGTTG
>CAMPHP010000362.1 GCA_946885925.1 uncultured Litorilinea sp. | reverse complement strand
CCAGCCCGAAGATTTGCGCAAGATTCAAAGCCCAGAACACATGAAGACCGGCGGTGGCATCTATTATGGGGTGCGCTCGTACAAAGCACTCACCCCTTACGGGCATATTGGAGACCCGACGCTTGCCAAAGAGGAGACCGGCGAAAAGGGGTACACTGCTATTGTCGATTGGCTGAGCATGGTCATCAAACGTGACTTCTTTGACGAACGGCGCGAGCGACAACAACCATGACAATGATGCGGCGGCTTCTGGGCCAGACTTCCTTACTGGTTACTCCACTGGGCCTGGGCTTGGCGGCACTGGGGCGACCCGGCTATATCACCTTGGGGCATGCTGCGGATCTCCCCGGCGATGCCGAGGCGAGTCATTCTGTTGCAGCCATGCAAGCGCATTGCCACGCCATGCTTGACCTCGCCTGGAATGTTGGCATCCGTTACTTTGATGCGGCGCGCTCCTATGGCCGCGCCGAAGAATTCCTAGGAAACTGGCTTGCCGGACGCAGCTTTAGCCAGAACGATTTGCCAGTTGTCGGCTCCAAATGGGGCTATACCTACACAGCGGGCTGGCGCGTGCAAGCCCCGCAGCATGAGGTCAAGGAGCACACACTGCCTGTGCTCAGGCGGCAATGGCAAGAGAGCAAAGCCCACCTGAACGATTTCCTGAATCTCTACCAAATCCACTCAGCCACCCTGGAAAGCGGCGTGCTCACGCGGCCCGACGTACTGGCAGAGTTAGCCGCCATCAAAGCCGGGGGGACATGTATTGGGCTTTCGTTGAGCGGAGAAAATCAGGGTGAGGTGCTGGCAGCAGCCCTAGAAGTCAGCGTAGATGGTGTGCAGCTGTTCGACAGTGTGCAAGCAACATGGAATCTGCTAGAGCCATCATGCGCCCCTATGTTAGAAGCAGCACATCAGGCAGGGTTAGGGGTGATCATCAAAGAGGCGCTTGCCAATGGGCGCTTGACCTTGCGTAACCAAGAACCCACCTTCACACCCAAGCTTGCCCGGCTCAACGCTGTTGCTGAACGCCACGGCACAACTGTAGATGCTGTGGCATTGGCTGCGGTGCTCGCCAAACCGTGGGCAGATGTAACGCTCAGTGGCGCGGCGGCTCCGGAACACCTACAAGCAAATTTAGCCGCGCTGGCGATAAGACTGACGCCAAATGACTGGGACGAGCTAAGCCTTCTTGCTGAAACGCCCCAAGACTATTGGGCAGCGCGCAGCCGTCTTCGTTGGAACTGAGCCATTCATTCATCATCCCGTCGCACAGGCCGACGCAACTCCTTGATCCGGCTGCGTTGGGCCTTGTGTTCCAGCCGTTCACGTTGCGACGCTGCGGTAGGTCGTGTCTTGTAGCGATTCTTAGGACGTATGGCGGCTTGGCGAATCAAATCAACCAATTGTTCCACCGCCGCCTCTCGATTGCGGGCTTGTGAGCGCGTGGAACGAGAGTCAATGATCAGCACCCCGTCGTCCGTTATACGCTGTCCCGCCAACTTCATCAGCCGTGCCCGTACATCCTCTGGCAGTGAAGGCGAATGTGCCACATCAAAACGCAATTGCACCGCTGTCGCTACCTTATTGACATTTTGTCCCCCTGGACCCGAAGCGCGCACAAATTCAAAGTCCAATTCGTTTTCGTCCAGGTCAATTCCTGGCGCTACATGAATCATGCGGTCACCCGTTCCGCTCTCCCCACAAAATAGCCGAGCACCTTTAGCAGATCAGGCAGTGCATCCGTACGATAGTCACCCATCAAACAAATCTGAATCCAGTTACGCTCTACCAGATAGCGACTTTGATAGCTGATTAGAAAGCCATGTTCGGCCAGTTTATCGCCTACTGCCACTGACGATAGTTCGGACGGCAATACAATTGTCGTCACCGCAGGCGTCGACACAGATTCAGGAGCCAGCACGCGCAGGCCCAACTTGCGCAACGCAGCCCGCAACGCTGCCCCCTGGTGCGCCATTACGTCATAGCTGCGTGTGCCCAGCGTATCCAGCGCGACAGCCAGCGCATTGACGAGATTGCTATTCATGGTAAAAGGGACACCCGCTGCCTGACGATACGTGCCCAGATCCAGATAGCTGGGTAGACGCTCCGGGGATGGGGCAATAGGTGCATTATAGAAGACGATCGCTAACCCTGTTACTGCGCCCAACGCCTTACCACTGGTGGCAGTTGCCAAATAGACCTTGCTTAAATCAAGCTTCTCCACTCCCAGTGAACTGACACAGTCTATACAGAGCTTTACCTGTCGCGCTTGACACAAGTCCGCCAACCCAGGAAGATCATTCAGTACGCCGGTCGAAGTCTCGCAATGGACGCACCAGATCCAGCTACATGTCGGCGTGGCGGCGAGACGAGCCTCAATCTCGTCCAAAGAAAAGGCCTCACCCCACGGCACAACCAGCGTATCAAAGGAGAGACGCCACCGCTTGGCCTTGTCTACCAACCGCTGCCCGAATTCTCCGTTGATCAAGATAAGCCCGCGTCCTGCCAACAAGGATAATTGCCCAGCCACCGCCTCATTGCCCAAAGTGCCACTGCCAAACAGAAATTCCGTAGAGCGTGCGCCCACCATCGCACACAAGCGCGCCTGCACGTTTGCAACATCATCAAGAAACTTCTTGCTCCGATGTGAAATCATTGGCTGGCTCATCGCAGCCATCACCACCGCAGGAATGTTGACTGGCCCCGGCAAATAGTTGATGGGCGGGTCGTAAACAGGAAGTACTGGGGTTGTTGGCGCGCCAAACTCGTCCGGTCTGTACATGTCACTATCCTCTATATCATCATGCGCATCGTCGCGCATATCAGGGTGTTTATCAGCGTGCATGGCTCCATTCGCGCCTTCACCTTGCAATGCCTGCACCCACGGAGCTTGACGCATCGCCGCGCTCGCGGTGAGATACATCGGCTGAAAGATTGCATCGCCCGTCCCTACCAGTGGACCAAAAGGCACAAAGCCGAAATGGCGATAGAGACGCTGTTGGCGTGTAGTACCAGAGATCAAGGCCAAGTCATGGCAATGGGTCATGGCGTATTCAGCCACCATCTCCATCAGCCCGCGCAAGATCTTGCCGTTGCGATGTGCTGGCTGCACATAGAGTAAGCGGATCTCACAGAGTGAACGGTGGGGTGGCAAATAGCTCGTCAGATTGGCTAGCTTTCGATCCAACGAGAAGGGGCGATTGGAGCGCAACGCCAACATGGCGACAACCTGATTGCCCTCAAGCGCAATCGCATAGGTATTCTCCGCATGAAATTGATCAACCAGCCGGTACTCTGGATTAGGTGCATGTTGGGGAATCTCTTCTACAAACGCTCTATAGTTCAGACGATGGATCTGCTCAAACTCTGCATCTTCACAAGCAAATTTGAACTGGTACACAGGAACCTTCCCCTTCCAAGCGCGACCTGCGAACTATCCATTGTGAGTCGCTATCATGAGTTTTTGATAAAGAATGGCTTTGATACTGAGTATGTTTGACACTGAGTATGTTATGCGAGGCTGTCAAGCAAAGGTGTCATGCCAGAATGTCATACAATCATGTCATGAGGAGTGTGAAGAAAGATGTTGCGGCATGATACTGCTACGATGGGCAAAGAGGAGCAACATCACCAATAGCACCAGCCCTCCCACGAACACAAGCTCCAATCCAAACAGCCACGCCAGCAGCGGCGTTAATATAATCGCAATCAAGCCAGAGCGCGTAAACTGGCGCGTCAACGCCAGAAGCACCACAGCGATCCCCAATACGCCAAGACCCAGCCATACATGGATGACCAGAACGCCACCTAGAGCCGTCGAAGCGCCCTTACCGCCTCGACCACCTAACTGCACAGGCCAAAGATGCCCTATCACCACGGCCAGCAACGCAGCGATCACGCCCAGGGGAGAGAGACCTGCCCAAGATGCCAACAGCACAGCCAGCGCGCCCTTGAGCGCGTCACCTACAAAGGTCAATACAAAGCCACTTTTGCCCAAGACACGTCCTACATTGCGGGCACCCGCTGTGCCACTGCCTAGCGTGCGAATGTCTTGGCCGGTACGCCAGCGGACGAGGTAATAGGCCGTCGAAAAGCATCCTACCAAGTAACTGATCAGAATGATAGACAAAGTTGTAATCAAAGGTGGGATCATCGCCATCTGCTTGTGGAGATTGATGTAGAGTAGGATGTTATCGGTACTATGTACGTACTAGACAGGTGCAAAGTTGCTGAATTAAAGAAAACGCGCACAGGAGGCATCCAGCATGCGCCCTAAGCGTATCATAGACCGTCCTCCTGCTCAAGTGGAACTTGCACTAGGCGTGTGGACCTTTGGTCATGCTGTAGCCTAGCTCATGCGGGAAACGTGTTGCTCTGAGGAGTGCATTGCCCCCAGTATGGTAAAATGACTGAGGAGGAACAAGTAGGGAATGACGATTCGGTTTGCTTGGAATTCGCTCAAGGCAGCGGTGATACAGCTATCGATGATTCCCATGCTGAAGTCCTAAACTTTATTGTATTAAACGAAATCCTCCGGCTAAATAGCATAATCCCCAAAAGTATTGATGGAGATTCCACCATGCCTGCTCGGATACAACACGTCAGCATCCCCTTTCCACCTGGCGGTCAGCCTGCCGCGCGCTCCTTCTATGGCGACATTTTAGGACTAAACGAAGTACCTGTCCCAGCCACGCTTAACCAGTCCCAGTTGATCTGGTATAGAATGGGGGATACAGAGCTACATCTTTTCAACGAAGAGCCGCGCGAGGATACCTCCGGACGCCACTTT
>CAMPHP010000361.1 GCA_946885925.1 uncultured Litorilinea sp. | reverse complement strand
CGCCGAGGGCGAGACGACCTGCGACCTCGCGTTCCATGCCGCCACGCGCGCGCTACCTATCGTATCCTATTATGTCCAGGATGATCCACTCATCATGCACCGAGAGTATCATCGTTGGTATAGTCCTCGTTTGCAGCGTGAGATGGAACTCTTGATTCACGGTCATGCCGGGGCGCGCGTCCTCGTCTTTCCCACCAGCCAGGGCCGCTACTATGAGTATGAAGATCGCGGCATGGTGGCAAATCTGGGCGACCTGATTGAGCGCGGCGACCTGCAACTCTTTTGTGTGGATAGCGTAGACGCCGAAAGTTTTTACAACTGGCATGCCCATCCTGCCTGGCGCATCCAACGCCATACGCAATACGAAGAATACATACTCAACGAAGTCTTGCCCTTGAGCCAGTCCGTGAACGCCAATCCTTTTCTCATCGTGCATGGGTGCAGTTTTGGGGCCTATCACGCTGTTAATCTGGCCTTTCGCCATCCGCATCGTTTTGGACGCGTGCTGGCCCTCAGCGGCAAGTATGATATGAGCAGCTTTTTTGGTGGCTATTACTGCGAAGAGATCTATTTCCATACGCCACGTCATTATGTGCCCAACCTGCACGACCCCCACCAGTTAGCCGCGTTGCGTAGTATGGATATTATCCTGGCGGTGGGTCAGAGTGATCCCCATATCGAAGACAACCGTGCCTTGAGCCGCGATCTATGGGCCAAGAACATCGCTCACGCCTTGCGTGAGTGGGATGGGTGGAGCCATGATTGGCCTCATTGGGCCAAGATGGTGCGCCAATATATTGGTGGTAGCGACTAGATGAAGCACAAGATTTGGATTGTGGCTACCCGCAGATTACACTGGCGGATTGCGTCACACGATTTGCTTTATGCGATGAACCTTTATGCGATGAATCTTTATGCAGTGAATGGCAAACCTATC
Organism: uncultured Litorilinea sp.; assembly: GCA_946885925.1. The sequence continues at coordinate 3,853 of CAMPHP010000361.1, read as the reverse complement.
TTGGTTGAAGTTGGTAACTTCTGAGAAGATAACGATAAGATATCTGTCGGATTACAAGAGCGCAGCCAAACACGATCAAGGTGGCAAAGGAGCCAAGGGGGATGGGCGAGTTAAAGAAGATCGGCCTCATTGTGGGACGCGAGTGGAGTTTCCCGCCGGCATTTTTGGATGAAGTCAACAACCGCAATGCTGGCGTGACGGCAGAGTATGTAAAGCTAGGTGGTACACGCATGAATGAGCCATGCTCCTATGCTGTGCTCATCGACCGTATCAGCCACGAAATCCCCTATTACCGCACCTATCTCAAAAACGCCATGCTCCAGGGAGCCTATATCATCAACAATCCCTTTTGGTGGAGTGCCGATGATAAGTTCTTTGAGGCGAGTCTAGCAACCCAACTTGGCGTTGCCTCCCCCAAGACTGTTGTGCTCCCCATGAAATCTTATCCGGAGGGAGTGGTGAGCGAGAGCTTGCGCAATCTTGAATATCCAATGGACTGGCACGCGATCACCGAGTACGTGGGGTTTCCAGCTATTCTCAAGGATGCCTGGGGTGGCGGATGGAAGCATGTCTATAAGGTCTACAACCTGGATGAACTGATCTACGCTTATGACCAAACAGGTACACTCTGCATGATCTTGCAAGAGTTTATCAAGTGGGATACATATGTGCGCTGCATCTGTGTGGGGCAAGACAACATCATGCCTATTATCTATGATCCAGGCGAGCGACGCTACGTGGTCGAGCATAATCACCTGCCCACCGTATTGGGCGAGCGTATTGTCAACGATGCGCGCCTGCTCAATCGCGCCCTGGGCTATGACATGAACAGCGTAGAATTTGCTGTGCGCGATGGGATTCCCTATGCCATTGACTTTATGAACCCTGCCCCCGACATGGACATCAACAGCATCACGCCCCATTATTTCGACTGGGCTGTTAAGTCAATGGCGGATCTCGCCATTGATATGGCCTTTCATCCAAAAGCCCAACGCCAAGAACAGCGTTGGGCTCGTTTTGTAGATTCAGCGCTCGTGGCCTAATCCCGTGATAGCGATTGTCATTTCGTTCACGTAGTGGGGCATAGCCTACTACGTGAACGAAATGAGAGATTAACCGGATTCTCCACAGTGAAACAGCAAAAGCAGCAACCTAGGTTAAGCCAGCGCGAGGGATACCTCTCCTAACACGCTAATTCAGTGTTGCAGTGGCGAAGATGACATGGAAGGGCAGGCAGTAGATCACTACGCTTTTGAACTGTGCGCCATCAATCCCCGCTGGTAGCATGTAATTTTGGCTGCCGCTATTTCCTTTCAATGAGCCTAGATCAATATAACTTTCCAGACTTTCATGATCCGTGGGTGCGGGATTGGTCGAAAGCAGGACATGCAAATCAGGCCCATTCGTCACCGCAAAATCGTCAAAACGCAGCACATACGCCCCATCCGACCCCTGGAAAAGGGTGGCGCGGCCTGCTCCTCGGTGAAAGCTGTCGCCATTCTGGAACTCGCCTAAACCAGCGATAACTGGCGTATTCGCAGTGGCATCCTCAACGACTGCAACCGCTACCTTGTCTATGGCTTCTTCAGTGGCTTCTTCGGTGGCTTCCTCTGTCGCTTCTCCCGTGGCTTCTGCTTTAACTTCTAGCATCATACTTCCGGCTGTGAGCGGCCCCGCAATTCTGTCCGCACGGTTTGCCCGCTCCTTCTGCGCGAGCGTGTAAAGCATCCCGACAGGCTTCGCCTCTTCAGCAGGTGTTGCTTCGTTCAAGATACAGGGCAACAAATCATCCACTGTCTGGTCAAGATACATCGGCAAATAATCGAAATACCAGGCGGCTGCACCCAAGATCGCCAGTGAAATGATCAGCCCTACGATGACACCACATTGCTTCATATCCATCTCCTTTTGTCTTGCGACGGAACACAGGGGTGGACTCTATCCGATTGAGCAACGCAAGTGTCATTGTGCCCCTTTCTACTTTCGTATCATGATGCAATTTCCCTATCTTTAATGACTATATTTGGCAACATTCATTACGCTGGCTATATTTAACTCAGATTTCGTACGCGCAGGGAACAGCACACGCAACGCTCAAAATCGGCCACAAACAGTATGGGGGATGGTGAGCGTTCACCATCCCCCGTTGCTTTACAGCTGAATTTGTGTTACAGCCACCTTGTTACAGCCAATTAGGGCTATGCGATGCCAGGTCGGGGCAGATCCAAGATTGCCTGACATTCGTCCTGCACAAACTGCATCCCATCTTCAAAACTGCTCTCACCATAGAAGAGATCGGGTGTCGTATTTGCCCACGTATCCTGCAACTCTTGGAAGCGCACATTGTTTGGCATCGGGAACGGCCCAGGAATCGAGTCATCCGACATCATCGCTAATGCGCGCATAAAGATATCCGGCAGTTGTTCAACGACCTTTGGATCATTCCATACGGACTTGCGCGGGTTCGGGTAGGAGGGTGGATTCAAAACAGCCCAAACGCCCGCCTCAGTGGAAAGCAAGGTGTTGATCAGGTCAAATGCCTCGTCAGGATACTGTGTCCCGGAAAAGGCCGAGAAGATAGAAACAAACGCGCTGTAGCCACGCTGACCTTCGGGGCCAACAGGGTGTAAGGAGAAGTCATATTCGAACTTATCTGCAATCGTCTCGCGCAACCCCAAGACAGCGTAAAGTCCCAACGTTGACGTGGCAAGCGTCCCCCCTGCAAACTGCACCCCCTGGGACTCTTCCATGTTTGGCGCACAATTCAGTTCGTTGCGCAGGCTATAGACCCACCGGGCTGCCTCTTGACCCTCCGGTGAATCATTGAAGAGGAAACGTGTTCCATCCTCACCCAGAATCTCGCCACCATAAGAACGCACCAGGTTTGCAAAATCGTAATAGTTACCGGGCAAGTATTGGGTACCAAAAATTGCGTTTTCCGCATCCGTGGCTTGAACAGCCAGGTCGGCATAGTCCATAACAGTCCAGTCATCCTGTGGTAAATCTAGCCCTTTTTCTTCTAACATTGTCTTGTTATAGACAATCAGTGCTGGGTTGCCAGGGTGCATTTCATAAGGGAGGCCATACATGACACCATCGACCTTGCAGCCTTCAAGCGCAGTTGTAAAGAAGTCAGACAGATCGAGGCCGTCTGTAGAGGCAATGTAGTCATCCAGTGGCAAGAACGCACCTGAAACTGCGGAATAGGGGAACCACTTAATGCCGCTGTAGACCACATCCCACAAAGAATCGGTTGCCAACATGCTCAACTGCTTCTTGGGCATCTCATCATAGACAATTTCCAACACCTCTAAATCTACATCAGGATGTTGCGCTGCCCATTCACGCGCCCAATGACGCTGCCAATCGTGGAAAGGAATGGCATAGGTCGCAATACTCATGGTCTTGTTGGCGGTAGATGGCGCGCTGGCTGCGCTATCTCCTGTGCCACTACTGGGGGGGCCAGCGGGGGCACAGGCGGCAAGGCTGACTGCGGCAGCGCCAAACCCCAGCGCCTTGAGGAGTTCGCGGCGTGTCATCTTCTGCTGATTCATCACTGTGTTCCTCCTTGAATGTCGGGAGACAAAAATTGTTAAACCTCATTACCCTTTGATGCCGGAAAGCACAATCCCTTGGACAAAGTAGCGTTGTGCGGCGAAAAAGATCACCAGCACAGGCAGAATCACCATAACCGACGCGGCCATTAGGAGATGTTCCAGGGGCAGTCCCGAAGTTTCAGGGACACCCTTGAAATAGTTCAATCCAACAGCCAGCGTAAACTTATCTGGCGAGTTGAGATAGATCAACGGATTTACAAAGTCATTCCAACCAGCAATAAACGAAATGACGGCAA
>CAMPHP010000360.1 GCA_946885925.1 uncultured Litorilinea sp. | reverse complement strand
GGCATTGGTGTTGCTCGTTGAAATCGCCGGTGTGGATGTTGGCAAGTTGACCGCCGCTGGGGTAGCAGAACCTGTCACCAAAGCCCGAATTCCCGGGGCCACTGGCGCGGTGCTTGGCACTGTGGCTGTGATGTCAGCCATCGTATCGTCTTGGGTAGACGCTGTTTTGGCGGTGTTGGTGGGTGACGGTGTTGCAGTGGGCGTTGGCTCGCCGGTCTGTGCACGAACCATATCTGCGGTGAAGATGGCGATGGCAACGGCCAACGCAAACAAGAGATATTTATACAATCGACCCATATTTTTTATCATCCTAGCCGGTTCTAGAGCATTTCATTGATGGATGAATAGCACCGGCAGCTCGAATCTAAATTCCAAACGTGCGTTGTAGACCATTTACACGAATGCTTGTTGCACTAATTCTACTTGTCCTTGTTTTACTTGTGCCTTGCGATGAACTCATGGATGTTAGATCCGCTGCGATAATGTTGATCTTACACCATTCTCGGATCATTCGCTAACTTGTATGCCTACATCATAAATACGCTTGCACTACGGCTAGTGGATACGCAGCCTGTAGCCCACCACCGTAGAGAAGCAGTAGTTATTTCGCAATAAGAAAAGCGCAGGCTTTTGCGCTGCGCTCATCTCGTCGTTATTTGGCGATTCCGCAGTCACAAGATCAACCGCGGTCCGCAATGTCGTATATCCGGTGTCTACTTGGTCTCTCGATAGATGACATGCTTGCGAACGACGGGATCAAACTTTCGCAGCTCTAGACGCCCAGTATCGTTGCGGCGATTTTTCTCGGTCAAATACATATGCGAGCTTTCAGTGCTGCGCATCTTAACAATGACGCGCGGGCCTTTCTTAGCCATAAGTTACCTCCCATGAATCAGCCTTTGCGGCAATAATTAAGCAAATTGCATCCCGATAGTATAGTGCATCTGTTCTGCGAATACAAATTCTCGACTGGTTGGGTGGGGCATAGATACAAGTTCTGTTCAAATCAAGCAAAGTATTTACCCACGAGCGGTGCTAGACGAGCAACGACCGCAGGATCGACACGGCGCTTGTCAGAGATAATGGCGTCGCGCAGGGCATCGGCATAGGGAGATGGCCCGGCATCGGCGAGAGCAGCCACCGCGTTGGCAACCGCTTGTTTGGCGACTTCGGCGTTGCGCGTCAGGACGCGCACAACTGCATCAACGGTCACTGGCTCTTCAGTTTCGTGCCAAACATCATAATCAGTGACGTGGGCCATAACTGCATAACTCATCTCTGCCTCGCGGGCGAGTTGGGCTTCGGGGGTTGTGGTCATACCGATAATGTCCATACCCCAACTGCGAAAGATCCGGCTTTCGGCTTTGGTGCTAAAACGTGGACCTTCGATGGTGACAAAGCCGCCGCCTCGATGGACGCGATTACCAGTGCTCTCTGCGGCGCGGAAGCAATGCTCGGAGAGGAAAGGACAGAAGGGATCGGCCAGGCCAATGTGAACCACCAGACCCTCGGTGCCCACCTCGGGATCATCGAAAAAGGAAAGCGCCCTCTCTCTTGTGCGGTCGAACAGTTGGTCAGGGATCACAATGTCCCCTGGGTGAATATGCTCTTGCAGGCTGCCACAGGCACTGACCCCAATTAGATATTCAACGCCCAGGAGTTTGAATCCATAGATATTGGCGCGTTGGTTGAGCCGGGTAGGGCTTATCAGGTGGCCGCGCCCGTGACGAGCGAGAAAGGCAACGCGTTGGCCGTGAATTGTGCCCACAATGTAGGCATCAGAGGGTGCGCCAAAAGGGGTCTCAATCTTGATCTCTTCCACATCGGTCAGCGCTTCCATTTGATAGACACCGCTACCGCCGATAACTCCAAAACGGATAGGTTCGGCCATTAGATGCTCGCTTTCGTTTATGCGCTGGGCGATTGGGTTGATTCGCGTGGAAGTAATGCCGCGGGAATGTCGTGGAGAAAGGGATTCTTGCGGTCGCGATCAGACAAGAGAGGGTTCTCGACGCCCCAAGGAATTGCCAATGTTGGATCATTCCATGCAACCCCTAGCTCGTCGCTGCCATCGTAGTAATTGTCGACCAAGTAGATCAGGGTGGCTGCGCTTTGTGCATAGAAGCCATGCGCCACGCCGACGGGAATATATAAACCTCTAGGGGAGGCTGCATCCATATCAATGACTTCTACAGCGCGGTAGGTGGGGGAGTCCGGTCGTAAGTCGGCAAGTGCAACGCGGATTGTTCCTGCCAACAATTGCCAGTAATCTACTTGGTTGTGGTGATAATGTAGCCCGCGCAGAACCCCAGCGGCGCTGTGACTGCGATTGCTCTGAATGATCTTCCAGGAGCGTTGGGGAAACCATTCTGTACGAAAAGTTTCCATGAATTGTCCACGGGAATCCGCATAGGCGTGGAAGTGCACGATGCTTACGTCGCGGATTTTGGTCGAAGTGGTGATCTCAGTCATAGATACGTCTAGAGATACTTTCGTTTACTGGTTAGCGTTTGCTAGTGAGTCGGGCGTTTAATGGTTAAGCGGGTACAGGTTGGTCTTGGTCGGCGACCTGGCGTAAAGCCTCGAGCACACGTTGGACGGCAATGGACTTTAGGCGATAGGAGGCGCGATTGGCGATGAAAACGTCCTGGCTGTGCATGATCGTACGGAACTCTACAAGACCGTTGGCGCGCAAGGTGCTTCCAGTTTGCACAATATCGACAATGAGGTCAGCCAGACCCACCAAAGGCGCTAACTCCACAGAGCCTTTTAAGGTAATGATTTCGGCATTGACACCCCGTTGGCGGAAGAAATCGGCGGTAAGTTTTGGGTATGAGGTGGCAACACGCATTTGGCTTTCGTAACGCAGGGGCGTATCTGGTCGATCGGCTGGACCAGCCTAGCTGCGTCGGCAGTAGCCGTACGGAAGGAGTAGGGGCTCTTAGACATCACGCCCACCTTCGCGCAAGACATCTAAGCCACAGACACCGAGGTCAGCCGCTCCGTATTCAACAAAGGTTGGCACATCGCCTGGTTTTGCCATGATGTAGCGGATGCGCCCATCTTCACTCTCCAAGATCAACTTGCGCCCGCCCTTGTCTGCTGGTAAGGGAATTCCGGCCTTGGCAAAATGGGCTAGTATATCTTCTGTGTCGCGGCCTTTGGCGAGTGCAATGACAAGCACATCAGGTTCTGGAACCATACGCTTCCTCTTTATTTCTACTCCTCATTATTTCTACTTCATCCTAGCTCTTGCTGTGCTGGCGAGACTGGCAGAGCACGTTGGAGCATGGTGCTGGCTTCGCCATAGGGAATGAAGATGGCCGAGGCTGGTTGCTTCTGGTTCAAGCCATAGACATCGAATCCCTGTCCTGTCCATGTGGCAGCAAGAGGGATGTTCATCTCTTGTGCCTTGCGCCAAAGTTCCTCGCCCTTACTATCATCGACGCTCACTACCACACGCAAACCGCTTCGCCGCCATTCACTAACGAGTGTCAGACAATCCACGCTGTTATCTGTGGCAACCAGGAGGTGGGCAGCAGTTGAGTTCAAAACGTCTTCCGCGTCAGCCGTTCGTTGGGCATTGAGCAAGCGATCGATTCCCAATGCGACACCTACTGCTGGCTGGGGCGTACCAAAGGTACCGACGAGATTGTCATAGCGTCCACCACTGCCCAATGGAAAGCCGACACCAGGGATCAAAACCTCAAAAGAGATACCTGTATAGTAGCCGAGATTGTTGATCTCGGTCAGGTCGAGGTAGACCTGGTCGGTGACGCCGTAGGCTTCTAGCACTTGATAGATATCACGCAGATTTGCCAGTGCCTTGTGCATGGCGTAGTTGAGACAGAGACGGTCGGCATGGCCAATAACTGCCGAGGCATTGGGGCCACTGAGCAGCGGCAGTTGCTCTACGGTGTGACGCTGTTGGGTTCGTAGCGGCGTGTTGCGGAGGAAATCGGCCAATTCTGCTTCGCTGTTGCGGTCAATGGCGCGCTGTAAATGGAGAGTCTGCTCTTGTGTCAACTGGAGGTCTTGAAGTAGGCCATTGAAATATTGGATTTGGCCTAGCACCAGACGGAAGTTACGCAGACGAGCGGCGCGCAGAGCATGGATCGTCAGGGCTATGACTTCCGCATCGGCAGCAGGCGAATTGGCACCAATGAGCTCAAAGCCAGCCTGGGTAAATTCACGTTGGCGGCCTGCTTGGGTCTCTGTGTAGCGAAAGACACTTCCGGCGTAGCAAAAGCGCTGGGGCATGGGCCGGTCGTGGAGCCGGACGCCAACCAGGCGGGCAACCGGAATTGTCATGTCGGCGCGCAAGGTTAGTGTGCTGCCATCGCGATCGAGAAAGCGGTAGAGCTCGGTTTGGAGCTTGGCACTTGAGCGATGCAGAAAGGTCTCCGCATATTCGAACATTGGGGGAATTACATCTTGATAACCCCAGGAGCGAAACAGATCAAGAAGTTCCGCTTCCAGGTGGCGACGTGCGTATGCCTCTGCCCAGAAATAGTCGGCAACGCCACGCGGAATCTGAGCTTGAGCCTCGGTCTGGGAGGTAGATGCAAACATGCGAATCTTTCTAAGTAAACAGCCTGCGTGAACAGCCTAAATGAACAATTTTACAAGAGCCAACCGTGTATTCTAGCACAGATAACGGAGCAAGGATGCGAGTGCTGCAATTTCCGCGCAGTGTACTGGTTTGGAAGGTTGTCAGAAACTGGCGACAAGTATATCATACGCCTTATATAGGCATAGAATATAAGCATAGAATATAGGAGTAGAATGTAGGAGTAGA
>CAMPHP010000359.1 GCA_946885925.1 uncultured Litorilinea sp. | reverse complement strand
CAAAGAGATGGCTGCCCACATCGGTAAAGGCAAAATGCTCTAGCTCCTTGAGGAATGGCTGATTCTCAAAGATAGCAGGCAGGCCATGAATAAACTGGAGGCGCGCCCGAAATGGCTTCCCAATTGTCCCCGCATCGAGAACTTGCTTCACAGCCCGCATCGGTGCCTGCCAGCGAAAATTTTCGTGGATCATGAAAGGTATTCCGGCCTTGTCGCACGCAGCCACCATCTCTTGACAAGTGGCATAGTCAGCAGCCATTGGCTTTTGGCAGATGACCGGCACTTTGTATTTGGCAGCTAGTTTGACAAGCGGCGCATGGGCCGGGACTTCGGTGATAATATCAACAAAGTCTAGCTCCTCTTTTTGAAACAGCTCCTCCGCATCCCCATAAACACGCGGCACATTAAACTTGGCGGCAACGGCCTCGGCTTTGGAAACGGTGCGGTTATAAAGCGCCACCAACTGCACCCCTCCCACCTCGAACCAGGCTGGAATCTGAAACTGGGACCAAAACCCTGTTCCCAACACTGCAAACTTTAAGTCGGACATTGACCGGCTCCTTTATCCTTGAGGATTCTCTACGCAGACTTCTCAATTTAGGGTTTCTCTCAGGGTTTAAGTAATACCTTTTGCACCTCATGCGACTTGACCAACTCAAATCCTCGGTCAAACTCCTCAAGCGGCAGAATATGTGAAACAAAGGGCTTGAGATTGAGTTTGTCAGCATCGATCATCTGCACCATGCGCCGCCAGGTCTCCCATGTGCGCCCCATCGTACTCAGCAGTTTGAGTTCTCGCCGCGTCATGCGAAAGAAGGGGTTAAATGTAACAGGCTGGTCAAAGGTGCCGATGGTAATCACAGTCCCTATCGTTCGCACCATATCAAAAGCCTGCTCCAGAGCTTTCTGATTCGCCGCTGTCTCCAATACCACATCAGCCCCACGCCCGTGGGTCATGGCACGCACTACTTGCACGGGGTCTTGGCGTCTGACATTGACCACTGTAGCCCCACTAATCTCCGCAGCCATATCCAAGCGTGCATCAATCAGATCGGTCATGACCACGCGTGCACCCATTGCCACCAATGTTTGCGCCGCCATAATGCCAATAGGCCCGCAGCCGATGACGACAGCCGTCTCGCCCGCTTCGTGGGCAATGCCATCTACGGCATGGACCGCCACGCCCAAGTTTTCGAGCAGCGCCCCTTCCTCCATTGTTAATTTGTCTGGGAGCTTGCAAATGGCACGCTCTGGCAGCACTGCATATTCAGCAAAAGCCCCGCGCCGCTTGCCATAGATCTCGCGCTCCGCACACATATTGGTATAGCCAGCGCGACACTCATAGCAATGTCCACAGTAGATCAGCGGGTCAACCGTGATGCGATCCCCAGGACGAAATTGCTTGACCGCCGCGCCGACCTCGGTCACCACGGCAGAGACCTCATGGCCTAGCACAGTAGGCAGTTGCAAGGTTGTGTCGCCGGCGGCCCACTCATTCCAATCGTAGACCTTGGTCTCGCCCACGCAGATGGCACAATAGGCTACCTTGAACTTCACATCGTCCGCATCCTGCACCTGAGGCTCGTCAATCTCGCGCAGCGCCAGACCCATCCCCGGACGTTCTTTCAAGAGTGCCTTCATGGTTTGTTCCCCTGTGCCGCTTGCCGGGGAGCCATGAGCGGCATATAGAGACTCTGGCCTCCGTCAACACTGATTACCTGACCCGTGATATGGCTGGCATCTTCCGAGGCAAAGAAGGCCACCATCTGCGCATGGTCCTGTGGGTCAGCCATGTGCCCAGCCGGGATCAGCGCCACCATTGCATCCAAATCAAGCCCACGCGCCACCGCCGACTTGCCCAGCATCTCGGTCCAGGTCATGCCGGGGCAAAGGCAATTGACTGTAATGCCGTGGGGAGCCATCTCTACCGCTAAACAGCGTGAGAAGTGAATGACCGCAGCTTTGGCGGAACAATAGCCGATTTGGGCAACGCGCACGATCTGGCCCGCAATCGAGGAGACATTGACAATGCGCCCGCCGCGGCGCGGGATCATGCGCCGGATCGCGGCTTGGGAACAGAGGAAGACGCCTTTAGCATCGACATTAAAGACATCATCCCAATCTTCTTCGGACATCTCCGCAGTTGGCCCAGTACGCAAGACGGCAGCATTGTTGACTAGCAACCACAAGGGGCCTAGCTCTTGCTCCACTCGCTCTACCATCGCGTCAACTTCAGCGCGGCGACTCACATCAACCGTGAAGCCAATCGTACGCAGCCCCTCGGCACGCAATCCAGCAGCCACTTCTTCCACCTGTGCCGAGCGTGCCACCAGAGCCACTGCCATGCCCTGTGCCCCCAAGGTACGCGCAATCTCTACGCCAATACCCCGGCTTGCACCCGTCACAATTGCCACTCTGCCTTCCAGTGTCATACCCCTCCCTCGCTGCCCCTGATCAGATCTTTAATTTTATGTCATGTCAAACCAGTAATCGCTTATTCACGTAGGCAGTAGATGTCATACCAACTCGTCGCGATGCCACGAGCCGCCTGCCGAGAATCCCCCATCAATAATAAAGGATTGCCCTGTAATGTAATCCGAGGCGTGCGACGCCAGGAAGAGCGTCAGCCCCACAAGTTCCTCCGGCTGACCAGGGCGACGTGTAGGCAACCGGCTACGGAACCAGTGCGACTTTTGCTCATCATCCCACAAGGGCTTTGACAAGGGTGTATAGATGAAGCCAGGCACAATACAGTTCACTTGGATATTGTCAGGTGCCCACTCAACCGCCATTACCTTGGTGAGTTGGTGCATTCCCCCTTTGCTTGCGCCATAGACAGAGACAGTGTCCAACCCGTAATAGACATTGATAGAGCCAATGTGTATCACTTTGCCACCACCCTGCTCGCGCAGATGAGGATAGGCTGCCTGGGTCAGGAAGTAAACGCTTTTGAGATTGACCGCCATAATGGCGTCGTAATCTTCCTCCGTCACCTCGACAATCGGTTTGCGACGGTTGGTGGCGGCACAGTTGATCAGCACATCAAGCCGGTCAAACTCGGCGGTCGTCTTGTCTACTAATTGGCGCGCCACCTTGAGATCAGCTAGTTCAGCGACTAAGGGCAGTGCTTTACCCCCTGCCGCCTCTACCAGCTTGCACGTCGTCTCAATTTCCTCTTGCTTGCGCCCGTGGACAGCCACCGCGGCACCCGCCTCAGCCAGGCCAACTGCCAGCGCCCGCCCAATGCCCCCTGACGCGCCTGTTACCAACGCCACCTTGCCTTCAAGAGAAAAAAGACGCTCTAAAATGTTGGATACCTCCGTCATAATGCCCCTTATTTCACTTGATAAAGCGGTGGCTGCCCGCGCAATGCCAGCAATACATTTTCAATTGTCATTTCGCCCATCCGGCGCAGGCCATCATAGGTGCGCCCCCCAATGTGTGGTGTCAGCACCACATTCTCCAGCGCAAGCAATGGGCTGCCCACAGGCGGCTCGTTTACAAAGGCATCGATCCCTGCTCCGCCTAACTTGCCACTTTGCAGTGCAGCGGCAAGCGCCGCTTCGTCAACCAATACACCGCGCGCCGTATTCAGCAGCAGCGCACCCGGCTTCATACATGCCAACTCGGCAGCACCGATCAGCGGACATTGCACCTGATCGGCAGGCGCATGCAGTGTTACAACATCTGAACTCGCCAATAATTCGTCCATCGGGACCAGTTTGATATCGTTGGTCGCAGCAAATTCTTGATTAGCATAAGGATCATAGGCAATAATTTTCATGCCAAAGCCTTGAGCGCGGCGGCTAACCTGCTGACCGATGCGCCCTAGCCCGATAACGCCCAATACCTTACCGCGCAGTTCCATACCGGTAAACGCTTTCCAAGAACCCGCAATGGTATTGAGATGTGCTGGGACGACCTTGCGTGCTACTGCCAACAGCAGCGCAAGCGTCAGGTCCGCAACTGAATCACTGCTGGCTTGCGGTGTCGCGCTCACCACGATTCTCTTGGCGCGCGCCGCGGGTAGGTCAATGGTCTCTACACCGATGCCATGCTTGGCAATCGTCCGCAGCCGGTCGGCACCGTTGATCACCTCAGCCGTTAGTTCGTCAGTGCCCGTGATAATTGCATCCACCCCGACAAGCGCCGACTCTAGTTCGTGCGCTCGATAGGCGCGTCCTACCGCATTGGGGATTACCTCGCAGCCAGAGGCTTCTAGCTGCTCAATATGTTCGGGAAAGACCTGCCCGAACGAACGTGAACCAATCAACACGCGCCAGGGGCGCTGCGTATCTGTCATCTTGCCTTTTCCTGTAAAGCTGCGTTGGCAGCCACTTGGCGCAAACTCGCCACCTCAGCAGCCATGTCGGGAACACGATAAAGCCCACCACCCAGCGCCAACGTTGTAGCACCTGCATCCACTAGCGCCGCAACATGCTCTTGCTTTACACCGCCAGCAACCTGGAGATCCACCGTTGCCCCGGCAGCATCGATCATCTCACGTACAGCACGCACACGAGGCAACGCTCCCTTGTCAAAACTAGCACCTTTGGTTCCCTCCCCCGTCACACGTGAGAGCAGGAGCACTGCATCGACCGCCTCAATCACTGGGGCCAATTGCTCCAGTGCTGTACCCATCGCCAGTGCCAACCCCACGCGCACGTTATGCTCGCGCACGGCAAAGAGCGCCTCATAGACCATTGCCACGCTCTCAATGTGGAAGACCAATAAATCCGTGCCCGCCTCAACGAGTTGGTGGACAAAGCGTAGAGGTTCTTGCGCGCCCAGATGTACCTCAAACGGCAATTGAGT
>CAMPHP010000358.1 GCA_946885925.1 uncultured Litorilinea sp. | reverse complement strand
CAAAGACCCTGTGAACCTACGCTTTGTGCGGAGACACCTACAAAATAATTAAGCCCTTGCAAACCTTCATACGACTCGTCGGGCCGGATCACTTGACAGGTGGGCTTGGGAGAACCACTGGTCGTCATGTCATGCGTAGACATGAAAGCACCTCCTTTGGAAACAGAGAGCCGCCGCCATTGACCGTAACTCGTAAGTACCGCAACTCGTAAGTATAGACCCAATTGCTGGCCCTGACAATCCATTTTGCAACATTTACGCTTGCGAGTGGCAGCCGTTTGCCCACCACGCTAGGGCTGAGTAGGGGGATGTATACTGCACAAAAGTAGAAAAGCCGAAATAGGGATGGGAGTACTATATTTTGTGAGGTGAGAACTGTGAGCAGTCGGAAACTGGAAGTGCCCGAAGCTGTCTATAACAAAGTCACAACCTTAGGCGAGGTTGGTCAGACATGGCTGGATAACTTGGATGAGTTGGTTCATGGATTAGAAAGAGATTGGAGAATCAAAGTAGGCAAAGCGCTTAACGGTGGTTCCGAAGCCTTTATTGCTGAGGCTGTTGGTGAAGACAATACAGAGGTCGTTCTAAAAATCGCGATGCCTGCCATGCCGGGGAATACTGCATTTGATAATGAAGTAGAAGCGCTTACTTTAGTGGATGGAAATGGGTATGTTCGTCTGTTGAGGTTCGACATAAATCGTAGGGCTTTGTTACTGGAACGACTTGGAAATTCCCTGGGGAGTTTAGAGTTACCTATCAATACGCAAATTGAAATTATCTGTCGTACACTGGAAAAAACGTGGGTTCACATACCTGAACAAACACAATGTCTTACTCGAGAGAGCGTTTTTACGTTATTTCGGGATTTAATTGGTGAGTTATGCCAAGATATCAACGTATCTTTTTCTGAGAAGACAATCAACAAAGCACTACAATTCTGTGAATCGCGTGCGTTAGCATTTGATCATATGACTGCTGTCTTGGTGCATGGTGATGCACACAGCGGCAATTTATTGCAGGTTACTCGTCGCAATGACCAGACTAAATATCAGTTTAAGCTGATTGACCCAGATGGAATACTCTGTGAGCCAGCGTATGACTTAGGCGTGCTTATGCGAGAGTGGATCGATGAATTGCTTGAAGATCCCATAGGTTTGGGACGCAAACGGTGCGAATACATAAGTCGCCTGACAGATGTTAGTCCTAGAGCAATATGGGAATGGGGATTCATCCAGTGTGTAGCCACTGGATTGCTGTTAGCGAAAGTTGGGCAAGAGCAAGAAGGTATAAAGCTGCTCAGCGTTGCAGATGCATGGAGCAAGTTGGATGTACTGGAACTTCCGCTTTCCTACTCGACATAGCGAGTCAGCTTCTCAAGTGAAGACCGAGTGCCAGCATCACTGTCTTCAGGCCGGATGCCCGCGGGTATGTTCTCAAACAAGATGGTCACTTCTGTCCCGCCATCTCTCTCCTCCAATGTGACCGTCATGGTCATTTCTCCTGCGAAGGCGGGATCTGTCGAGTCAAAGGTGATCGCTTCAACGATTCTTGTTGGGGGTGTGAGTTCTATGAACCGTGCGCTGTAACGGTCTTCCCGTTCCGATGTCTTGCCGCGGTAGACCTGCTCGGATGGGGGATAGAAGAGCGACATCTGGTATCCTCCGCCAACTCGACCATCGAACTCATGAACCTTTGCAGTCATCCCGTCCGGCACTTGCCAGACAGCCAACGCTGCAGGGTCGGTAAACGCTCGATAGAGAGCTTCGCACGAAGCCTTGATGACTCGCGAGGTTCTCGTAGAAGCAGGTGAAGGCGTACCTGTCATGGTTGTATCCTTTCGCAATTCCGTTGAGGCAGTCCCTTTACACACGCTATTGTACACGCTCTTGCAAGTTCATAGGGTGGATTGTGGTATGGAACAAGCATTTGCCGACAGAGTTGAGTGGTACAGTTATCATTATTTCTATTCTCTCCGCTATGTGTACTGCTCAAGGTGAATACCTTACAGCATTTCGGCCTCCCTTGCTCCACAGGTGCAGATTGATCTCCGTCGCTTTTCTGCTTACAATAATAACAGTCAAGTATAACAAATAAGCCTTATCTCTTTCTCTTACCCGCTCACGACTCAACCAAGAGCAAACTTTGGATGTTCAAAGGATCCCCTGAATGCTGCCAATGGGTTAGTACTCCCCATCATTGATCACGCGTAAGAACTACATTCAGAAACCGGAGGGTACACATCACATGTCAGACAAAGCTCCACCTATCGACAGTAGCCTTGTCAAGGAGATGGTCGCCGTGGCGCATGGCGACCTGGCGCGTGTGATGGAACTGCTCGAACAGGAGCCGAAATTGGTCAACGCTGCTTGGGATTGGGGAGGCGGCGACTGGGAGACGCCGTTGGGCGCAGCGTCGCATGTGGGTGCCCGTGACATTGCCGAGATGCTGTTGGCGCGTGGGGCGCGCCTCGACCTCTTTGCAGCAGCCATGTTGGGTAAGTTGGCGATTGTCCAGGCGGCATTGGCGATATTCCCCGAGGCGATACACGTTCCGGGTCCGCATGGTATCCCGCTCGTTGTGCATGCAGAGATGGGTGGCGAAGAGGCTCGCCCTGTGTTGGAATATCTCCAATCGTTTCTAACAAAGCGTTAACAATCTGCTGATGTTAATCTGACGATTTGATTCTATTTATAAAAATGTAAGCTGCTGATGCAGCAGAGTGATCACGTATCAATCACGAAAGTATCAATCACGAGTAGAGAGGCAAACTAAAGCAAGAGAAGGTAAAGGAGGTATTGCAATGGTAAGCTTAACACGTTGGGATCCCTTCCGCGATTTCGCAGTGATGGAAAACGAAATGAACCGTCTCTTTAACGATGCTTTCAGCATGGCAAATAACGTATTTGATGGCGGCAGTAGTTTCTGGACACCAGAACTGGACGTGTGGGAGACTGAAGATGAGTATATTGTTGCTGTAAACCTCCCAGGTATTGAACCGGACGCTGTCGACGTTACCCTGGTCAATGATACGCTGACCATCCAGGGTGAACTTCCGCAAAGTGCGCCACAAGGTCAGATGCGCCTGTGCGAACGGCCCTATGGCAAGTTCTACCGCGCAATTCGATTACCACAAACAGTAGACGACAGCCATATTGAGGCCAACTACTATAACGGGGTCCTCACGCTACACCTGCCCAAGGCAGAAGATGCGAAGCCAAAACGCATCACTGTCCATAGCAACGGGCACACGCTGGCTAACAATGGTCAGCGAACAATTGATGTAAAAGCGTCATAAAATTGTAGTCAAGCAAAATGGTTTTTCCTTGGCGACGCCCTGGTGAACATCCTTACCAGGGTGTCGCTAGTTTAGATAACTCAATTAGCTAGTTTTGGTAATTTGTCGTTCTTCCCCTGTACAGAACTGAGGCAGTCTGTCATTCCCCCTCACAGACCGCGATCAGTGGGCTCCCGCCCCAGGCCGCGGAGGGATAGACTATCTGGGTCTGCCGTGTTCGAGCCTTGCGTTAGGCACTGATGGGGGCCGTGATGGTCACGAGCGTACCCCCTTCGGGTGGCGACTCGAGGGTCAAATAGCCGCCGATGATTGCCAACAGTGTGCTATGCAGCGCCAACCCACTGCCGCTGCCGCGGGATGTGTTCGCCCTTGTATCTGCGTTGATGCCCACTCCATCGTCCTGAATCGAAAGCGTAAACTCGTTCTCTTGTATGCAGATCCCGATTTCAAGACAGAGTGGGGTTTCTGCTTTGCTGTCACGTCCATGAAAAGCCGCGTTGCGGATCGCCTCGCGTGCTGCGCCCAAAATGACCTCAGCGGCGACAGCATCGACATACACAGCATCTTGCACGGTATCCACCCCGCGCCAATGAACTGACTCGAAATTGTGTACAAACTCTGCACCGACCATCGCACGCAATGCAGCGACCAACTCGGTTGGATCAGGAGCGCGGGCTGGTGCAGGCTGTGTATTTGCCAGAAGCCCGGCGATTTGCCCGTGTGCTTCGGCCAATGTATGCATGGCATCCTGGATCGCTGGCTGCTGCCGGTCTGCACCACCCAGTTGCAACAGCGCCAGATGCAGGCTGGGCAAGATCTCATCGTGCAGCGTGCGGCGCGCCCGCAGATCCATCACCCGTTGCTCAGCAGTGCGTTTGCGTTGTAGCTCCATCAGGCGGCGCACCATCTGCTCCCCTGCTAGCAGGTGGACAATGCGCTCTCCTGTCGCCTGGGCAGTTTCCATCTCTTCCTGACTATACAACCCGCCATCCTGTTTTTCGCCAATCAACAGCGCGCCGATCTGTCCCCGTTCGTCCCATAGTGAAATGGCCCAGCGATAGGGAGCAAATTGCGCCGGGTCCAAAGCAGTCATGCCTGCATCGAGCTCGCGCGGCGGTCGAAGCGGCTGACGGTCCGATGCGTGTGGATAGCCTAGCGCCGGACCAGCCAGCGGTGCCATGCTGCCCATTGGGATCAACTGCGCCTGCTCTGTCCCCAGCACATCGCGGCAGAGGGCGGCAAGCAATTCACTGGCGGTCGAATTGCCGTGTATCGGGTTTGGTGTAATCCCCTGGCTTTGCACAAAAGGGCGCAGCCGCGCCACAAACTGTTCCCGTTCCCAAAACGACCGCCAGCTATAGAGTGCATAAAAGAGAGTCATTAGCAGCGTCGCCAGCAGCAGGCTATAGATCGGGCGCAGATGCATGGCGATGCTCCAGCCGATCACGGCAGCATAGCCGCCAGCCAGGATGACGGCGTTGCGCCAGTGGCGCACAAAGCTGCGGCGCGGCAGAACTCTGCCGGTGAAGATTTCATACGAGACGATAGAC
>CAMPHP010000357.1 GCA_946885925.1 uncultured Litorilinea sp. | reverse complement strand
TACCTGAAGATACTGCTATAGATTCTCCCGTAGATGAAGAGCATAGCCAGACGGCTATCTACCACGGTACACAGGCTATAGTGACATTCCCCAAACGAACACTAAAGGTTGACTAAGCAGGGGGAAAAAGTGTTTAATTGCCGTAACTATTCTGAATTGGTTGGTCCACGCATCACTGCACCCTAAGTAGTACTACCTATTCAGTTTGCTAACTCAACTTGCTAACGCTAACAGGATCTGGTTGATCCTGAGGGTTTGTCCCACCGGAGTTTGAAAAATGTCCAGTGGTGTACGGGGGTGTACACACGAAAGTTTACGAGGAGACAGGGGACGTGGAACGCACACGCGCAATCATCGCTGACGATGAATCCTTGATTCGCATGGACCTGCGTGAGATGCTTACGAACCTGGGCTACTTGGTCGTAGGTGAAGTAGGTGATGGCCGAAGTGCTGTCAATCTGGCTCGCGAACTACGGCCAGATATCGTGATCATGGATATCAAAATGCCCGATATGGATGGCATTGAAGCGGCCAAAGTATTGACCGAAGAACGCGTCGCGCCTGTGTTGCTGCTCAGTGCCTATAGCCAACAAGACTTGGTGCAGCGAGCACAAAAGGCTGGCGTGGCTGGCTATTTAGTAAAGCCTTTTCGCGAAAGCGATCTCACCCCTGCTATTGAAGTCGCCTTGGCGCGCTTTAGCGAATTCCGTGCCATGGAGCGCGAGGTAGACAGCTTGCAAGAGGCACTAGAGACACGCAAGGCTGTGGATCGAGCCAAAGGTATCCTGATGGATACGCAGGGCTTGAATGAGACAGAAGCTTTCCGCAAGATTCAAAAGATGAGCATGAACAATCGTAAATCGATGCGGACCGTGGCGGATGCCATTATCCTGGCTCATCAAATTAGTGAGCAATAACCCATTCGCTAGTTCTTAAAAGGGTTCTTGGTATGAAGAACCCTTTTAAGAACTAGCGTGAAAGGTCGAAATGACCTAATCAGTTTTGGCAGATGAGGTGCAGATTGCGCTTGTCGATCATCATGCCCGTCTATAACGAGCGGACGACGCTGGAGGCGATTGTCCGGCGAGTACAGGCGGTGGATTTAACCGTAGACCTTAATGGTGTTAATGCAGTACCAGCAGGGCCAGTAACGCTTGAACGAGAGATTGTCATTGTTGACGACGGTTCGACCGATGGCACGCGCGATATCCTGGACCAGTGGCGCAACGACCCGCCGCCGGATATGCAAATCATCTATCACGAGCAGAATCAAGGCAAAGGTGCTGCCCTCCGTACCGGGTTTCAGCACGCCACCGGGGACATTCTGATCATCCAAGATGCTGACCTGGAATATGACCCGCTCGACTATGTAAAGCTGCTTGCTCCCTTGTTGGAAGGGCGCGCGCCTGTAATCTATGGCAGTCGCTTTCTAGGTGGCCCTCGTGCCGCGATGAGCCTGAGTCACACCCTGGGCAACCAGTTCCTCACCATTATCACTAACCTCCTCTATGGCACCTCGTTGAGCGATATGGAAACCTGCTACAAGTGTTTTCGTCGCGATGTCATCAACGGCATGGTGTTACGCAGCCGCGCCTTTGAGATCGAACCCGAATTGACCGCTAAGATCCTTAAACGAGGCTATACCATCTTTGAAGTCCCGATTACCTACAATGGGCGCGACTTTCACGAAGGCAAGAAGATTAGCTGGAAAGATGGTTTTAGCGCGGTACGAACCCTCTTGCGCTATCGTTTTGTGGATTAACATTTCCGTCCCCGGCTTGCCATGACCCGCTCCATACACTTGGCCCTTCCCTGGCGACTGTCGCTGGTGAGATCACGCGTGACAATGGTAAGCTATGCCCGTATTCACACGCTCCTGCTCATAGCGATCACCTGTGTGGCCTTTGCCCTGCGTTTGGGGCTGCTGAGTGCGTTCCCCTTGCGCGAGGATGAAGCTATTTATGGCTATTGGGCGCGCACCGTCCCCAGCGATCCTTTCTTCCTTCATGTATGGCCCGACAAACCCCCCCTTTTTATTTGGTTGTTGAGTGGTTCATTTGCTCTTTTTGGGCCAAGTGAAGCTGCCGCGCGCCTGGTGAGCATCTTTGCCAGCACATTGACTATTCCGCTGGTGGCAGTGGGTGCACAGCGGCTTTGGCTCTCTCGTCGCGCAGCCTTCATGGCCGCGCTCTTATTGACCTTGAATCCCTATGCGGTGAGCTTTGCGCCTACTGCCTACACGGATTCGCTGCTGGTGCTGTTTGGCACTGGCGCAGTGGTGCTTGCGCTGAGGGGACGCTGGCTGGGTGCAGGATTGCTGCTAGGCGCGGCCTGTATGACCAAACAACAAGGTCTTTTTTACTTGCCGCTGGTTGTCGTCTTGTTGCTAGTCTTAAACCTTTCTCGGAGCCGGGAATCCTCTGGGTGGCTTCGAGAAAGGTGGCGTGTGCGCGTAATCGCGTTGAGCTGGCTGTTGCTTGGTCTGGGATTGATCGTCATTCCGGTACTGCTGTGGGATAGCCAACGGTGGGCTGTCGCACCTTCACCGTGGGATTTGGCCCAAAAGACCTATGCTCCCTTACACTGGCTGCCAGCAGAACAATGGCTAGACCGTTGGGTCGAGTGGCGCGAATGGCTCTGGTATCTAGGCGGGAGTTGGACGGTCTGGGCCATGTTGGGTGTTGCAGGTGTAATGGCAGTTGGGTTGGCGATGCATCGTCCACAGGTAGCGTTGCTTATCGGTTGGGGAGGCGCGTTTACGCTCGTGCATCTCATCACGAGTGTCCAGGCATGGGATCGCTATTTGCTGCCAATGGCTCCCTGGCTAGCATGGATGGCAAGCGGCCCTCTGGCGCATACCCTCATGCATGGCTTACTTGCCACCGCGAGTCCTTGGCAGCGGCAGTTGCTCGCGCTGTTGGTGCTGCTTGGATTGATTGGATTCATCCGCCCAGGGTTGGCTGCGGCACAAGGGCAAATGCCAATCGGCGGCGACCACGGCGACTATGCAGGATTAACCGCGGCGATAGCTTCACTGGATAGCATCCTGTATGGTCCAGACGGTAGAGACTCCCTGGTGCTTTATCATCAAGTGTTGGGTTGGCATTTCCGCTTTTATCTCTTTGATGCGCTACAGCCAAGAGG
The DNA here is from genome assembly GCA_946885925.1 of uncultured Litorilinea sp. Next base: position 1,707 of record CAMPHP010000357.1, on the reverse strand, counting down.
TGATGATCCCCCGCCTATCGATCTGCGCTGGTTTCCTAGCTCGGCTTATTTGGCTGATAACGCCGCCAAGACCCCCTATCCGCTCAAAGTTCTCATCGTCCCTGATTGGGCCACCCCGCGCGATCTGCCGCTGCACGTAGCGCTGCGTGGATTGACGCTGGAACCACGCTTGCACGTAGGACGTTTCACCGTGCTAGAGATCATCCAACCTGTGCGCCCTGTTTGCCATTGGTGTATGTCGATCACTCCTTCTGCACCCTTTTTTGCGCCCCATGAGGCAATCTTGCCCTTCACACCGCAGATGCCAACACCATGAGCCAGAATGTAAACTATGGGAATGTAGACCACGGGAAAGTCGCCTTCCCACCACAGAGTCTCTTATGGGACGTAGCCGTTGCGCTGCTGCTGGCTGCGTTTGTGGCGTTGCTCTATGCCCCGCTGCTTTTTACCAATCGGGTGCTTGCCACGGGCGACATTCTGCTCTACTTCTATCCCTATCGGGATTATGCCGCGGCTGCATTGCGTAGCGGCGATGTGCCACTCTGGAATCCCTACATCTTTTTAGGCGTGCCCTTTTTGGCGAACCCGCAAGCGGCAGTGCTCTACCCGCTGCATTGGCCCCTCAGTTGGTTATCTGTTACTTCGCAGGTTTATTGGAGCGCCGCCCTTCACACCTGGCTCTTGGGGCTGGGTGGATTTGTGCTGCTGCGTACGTGGGGACATAGCCGCTGGGCAGGGCTGGTCACTGGCATCGTTCTGGCAGGAAGTGGCTTCTATGGGGGGCTGATCGGCCATCTTAACCAAATGAATGGCGCGGCTTGGCTGCCTTGGGCACTGGCTGTGCTGGTATGGGTGGGGCAAGGTGAGATCAAGTGGCGGCGCTTGGCCCGTGCCGGGGGAATGTTTGGGCTACTCGTAGCGCTGATGCTGCTGGCGGGACATACGCAGACACTCTATATCAACCTCTTTGGGCTTGGAATCTGGGCCATATGGCCGTTGGTCGCGACGATCTTCCCTCTGTCATTCCGACCGGAGGGAGGAATCCCCCTCTGGATACGTCGGCACACCCAGGGGGATTCCTCGTCGCAGACCCCACTCGGGGCGCGGAATGACAATGCGGCATTGGTGACTGATGGAATTGTGGATAAGGCTGGGGAGAAAAGGGAGAGATTTTCCGCTGCACTCAGAATAACAGGTGAACGGTTAGCTGTCTATGCGCTCGGTGTGGTGCTGGGGACATTGGTTGCGGCTCCTCAACTGTTGCCCACGATGGAGTTGAGCGCGCGCGGGTTGCGCCAAGGTGGGTTGAGCTATGGTGAGGCCTCCAGCTTCAGCCTGAAGCCGCTGCTTCTACCCTGGACGCTACTGCCCAGCTATGGACTGGTTGATCTCGGTGTGATCTTTAGTACCCAGGGCTATACCGAATATGTCGCCTATGTCGGTGCGATTGCGCTGATTCTGGCTGTGGTAGGCGTGTGGCGAGCGCGTGGTAGTGCCTGGAGCAGCGGGTTGCTGCTGGCCCTGTTGGGGCTGTTCTTGGCTGCGGGCCGTTGGAACCCCATTTATTACTTGCTCTACTGGGTTGTACCAGGCTTTGATCTCTTTCGCGCCCCTGCACGCTGGATGATGATGTACACCCTGGGCATGGCGATCTTAGCGGGTATCGGGCTGGAAAAAGTCCGCCGAAGGCGCCGTGTCGGCCCAAGT
>CAMPHP010000356.1 GCA_946885925.1 uncultured Litorilinea sp. | reverse complement strand
GGCAATCACGGTGCGCTGCGTGCCAAAATAACGCTGCAATAACCCACAGCCGACAGCTCTACTGGCGGCGGTTCGATGTGAGCGCCGCTGATCGTCCAGCGGCCAGGCAATCGCTGCGTCTCGTCGGGTGGCTGATATTGCAATGTAAAAACTACCCAGCGCCGCGCCTTGGGATCGGCCCGTTCAACAATTTCCACGCAGACCGATGTGGTCGGGAAAACGCTTGCACTCGGTGACTCAGCATCGGGTACTTGAGCGTTCTGTTCTGAAGCCACTGGCAGTTGGAGACGAGCCAGCGGTATCGCAGCATACGCCGCGATATCATCAATTCGTTCAAGCGGCAACCGCTCCATTGCACTCTCAGCATCCACCTGGGGCAGTGTCGTGTCTGGTGTCAACAAGGCACTCAGCCCGGTATCTGCGGGACGCGGCCACAGCAGATAGGCAAGTACCACCCCTTCTGGCAAAAAGGGATAGGGCGGGATGTTGCCATCACAAAACCGAAGTCCCTGGAAAGAGGCATCAAAGGCAATGGAAGACACATCGCTGCGCCGTTTATACTCGATTGTCCGGCAAATCCGGCTGCGTGCGCGGTAATCATCCAGGGGATAGCGCCCCACAAGGGATTGGATGGGCGTAGGTGCGCGCTCCCATGCGTCCCAATCCAGCCCGTCAAAACCTCCCGGCGCATAGAGTTGGGTAACGCCATAGCCCTTGGCTTCGCCTTCCCACCAGACAAAGGTCAAGTGGGTGCCACCGCCACGGATCACCAATTCTTGGCTAGGCGTCTGCTCATCCATTTGGTAGTGCGCAATCGCATCGGAGTCGGTGCCAGGTGGCGCAATTATCCCTTGACCGAGCGCGCCCCGGTCATCAAAATAGCGGGGCAGAAGCCAGTATGGCTGGGCTGGTGCCAGTTGCGCATCGTAAATGAGCGCGCCGATCTGCTCCCTATCAAAGCGAAAAAAGAGCAAGTTTTCGCCATCTTCATCACCGTCAAGGTTAACCGAGCGCCAGTTGCCGATTGCCTCCCAACCATCAGGCAGCACTTGATCAAATTCGACTTCCAAACGCGGCCCGCGCTCAGAGCGCGGCAACAACGCACAGCCGCCTGACAGCAGTGTACAGCATACCCCTAACCAGAAGATGCGACGTATCGCCTTGCTCATTTCAATTCCAACGGATCATCCATACTGCTATATATCTAGTTGGCGCATACCTAGTTGGTACACACCTATCGGTACATCACTCTTGCTATATCGTACGTATCTACTTATGCGTTTCGTGACACATTGAGCATAGCATGCCCATTCTGCGCCAAAAATCATTGTAAACCAGCCAATGGGTCACGCCAAACCCCTCGCGGAAATCATGCGAGTGGGAATCATGCGAGTGGGAATCGTGTGAAGTGTAGCTGAATGGCGGCACATACTCTATTTGAGATAGACCGATTGATTGACGTGAACCAGGATTCCGGCGTACCATAGCGGGACGTACTTGTGCAATCTTACGTCTATAAGTTTGTGTCTATGTGTTTGTGTTTATGTCGAGGAGCCACAGCAAGTCATGTCCAATCGTTCGTCCCGCATCCGCCTGTCCCAACTGTTGCTTCCTGGGCTGCATATCAAACGCTGGATTCTTCTGCTGCTGGTGGGCGTAACGCTTGCGGGATTGGGGATCGCGTTTCTAATTAGTCAATGGTATCTCACGAACCAACTACCGCCAGCCGTCTATGCCATTGCGCTAAGGTCGCTACCCGACTGGCTGCGCGGAGTTCTCCTCCTGCTCGCAGGGCTGGCGACCTCAGTCGTGGCGGTGCTCTATCTCAGCCGTTCCGTTGTTACTGCCCTCTTGCCTGGTCAGAGCAGACCCGGCAATATCGAGATGCTCAATGTCTTTCTGAATCGCCAGCGCCGCCGCCAGGGGCCGCGCGTGGTTGCCATTGGCGGCGGTACGGGGATGCCGCAACTCCTGCGCGGGCTGCGCGCCTATACCGACAACCTCACCGCCATTGTCACCGTGGCAGACGATGGTGGGAGCAGTGGACGGCTGCGTCGCCAGATGGGAATGTTGCCCCCTGGCGATTTTCGCAACAACATTGCCGCCCTAAGCGAAGCCGAAGACTTGATGACCCGCCTCTTTCAATATCGCTTTGCCGAAAACGAAGTGACGGGTGGCAAAGACGAGATGAGCGCCTTGGCGGGCCACAGCTTTGGCAATCTTTTTATTGCCACCATGGCAGCCGTTACAGGTAGCTTTGAAAGTGGCATAGCCGAAAGCAGCCGTGTCTTGGCAGTGCGCGGGCGCGTGTTGCCCAGCACCCTAGAGCAAGTCACCCTCTGCGCCGAAATCTGCCGGCCTATCAAGAAGCAGAAAGCGGGTGAGGGTGAGGCGAGTGAAGCAAGCAAGCAAGAAGTTGACGAAGAATGGATCATGGTAGAAGGTGAAAGCAATATCCCAAAGGCGGGCGGGCGTATTATGCGCCTCTTTCTCAAGCCCGAACAGGCACGCGCCTATCCCTTGACTGTGCAAGCCATTCTCCAAGCTGACCTCATTGTGGCGGCACCGGGGAGTTTCTTTACCAGCGTAATGCCCAACTTGCTTGTACCTGCGATATGCTCTGCCATAAACGCCTCTGCCGCGCCTCGCATCTATGTCTGCAACATTACTACCCAGCCAGGTGAGACCGATGGCTTCACAGTGAGCGAACATATGCGCCAACTGCGCCAGCATGTGGGTGAAGCCTTCACAACCGTCCTCGCCAACGATAACTTCAGCCACCCCCTCGAGACCTCCTCGCCCTATGTCGGCGATTGGGTCAGGCTCCCTGGCGACGAGGAAGAACTCGACTATATGCTCCTGACAGGTGATTTGGTAGACAGCAAACGTCCCTGGCGTCATGATCCGGAAAAGTTGGCGGCGCGCTTGATGGCTGTCTATGAGCAGCTAAAAACCGAGAAACAAAACGGACAGGGTCGCGGAATCTAGAATCTTCCTCAAAATAGTAATCCCTCCTTCACTGTGATACAATCTTCCAGTGGTAGATTAGTCTGGTCTGCGCGAATTCGACGCAGACCAGACTAACCGGATGCGACGTGGCACATGGTCAATGACGCCCATTTCCACGTCAGTTTCATCTAAGCCGCTGCGCAAACAGTAAGCATTGATCGCCTAACCTAGCGGCGATTCTTTTCGCGGAACGACGAGAAATACTCATAAGGAGCACTAAATGGCAACGCGTATTGCAATCAATGGTTTTGGGCGCATTGGGCGTCAAGTAACCAAGGCACTCTTACAAAAGTACAAAGGGGAATTTGATCTGGTTGCAGTCAATGACCTCAGCGATGTAAACACCAATGCGCACCTATTCAAATATGATAGCAACTATGGCATTTTTCCGGGCACTGTCGAGGTTGACGGTGGTAACATCATTGTGGATGGTGACTGCATCAAGGTTCTAAGCGAGCGTGACCCCAGCAAGTTGCCCTGGGGCGACCTTGGTGTGGACATTGTCGTGGAGAGCACAGGCATCTTCACCGACCGCGAAAAGGCCGGACTTCACATTACCGCAGGGGCGAAGAAGGTCATCATCTCTGCACCCGCCAAGGGTGAAGACATCACCATCTGCATGGGTGTCAACGACGAGAAGTATGACCCTGCCAACCATCACATCATCAGCAACGCAAGTTGCACCACCAACTGCCTTGCGCCCGCTGCCAAGGTTGTCAGTGATACCTTTGGCATTGAGCAGGGCGTCATGACTACGGTGCACTCCTACACCAACGACCAGCGCATTCTGGACTTAGTGCACCAAGATCTGCGCCGGGCACGCGCCGCGGGCCTGAACATCATTCCCACCTCCACGGGTGCGGCAAAAGCAGTCTCCTTGGTGATTCCTGAACTCAAGGGCAAATTTGACGGCTTTGCCATGCGCGTCCCCACCCCCACCGTCAGCCTGGTAGACTTTGTGGCAAAGGTAACAAATCCAGGCAGCACAGAGGATCTGTTGGCTGCGTTTGACGCTGCAGCGGCAGGCCCCATGAAGGGCATCCTTGCCGTTAGCCGCGAGCCACTGGTGAGTGTTGACTACAAGGGCAACGCCTTTAGCAGCACCATTGACGCCGAGTTCACCAAGTTCTATGGCGACTTGGTCAAGGTGGTCGCCTGGTATGACAACGAATGGGCCTATAGCGTGCGCGTGACGGATATGGCTAAGTTCCTGGTTGACAAAGGAATTTAACATTCGCTTTAGCCTCCGGGGAGGCCTAGGATATTTAACAATTTAACCCGGTAAAGGCAATATGTCATTCCGCATCCATGGGCGCACCCGCGGGTGCGGAATGACACGCTAGTTTCCGGACTTCATTGTCAATCTGCATAGGTTTCCTCAAAGGCGTATCTTGAAGCAGATCATTTCACCTTTACCCCCTTTTTCACCACTCTCATTGTGAGGGGATTCTCATGAACAAGAAAACCGTAAGAGACATCGAATGGGCTGGCAAAAGAGCGCTAGTGCGCGTTGACTTTAATGTGCCCCAGGACGATAGCGGCCAAGTTACGGACGACACGCGCATCCGTGCTGCCTTGCCCACGATCAACTACTTGATCGAGCATGGTGCGTCGGTAGTTCTCATGAGCCATTTAGGCCGCCCCAAAGGTGGCCCTGACCCCAAATACAGCATGCGTCCTGTTGCCGAGCACCTGGCAACCTTGATCGATGTGCCAGTCTATGTGGTGGATGCAGTCACCGGCCCAAAAGCTGAAGAAGCCGCTAAGTCTCTTAAACCCGGCGAAATCTTGGTTCTTGAAAACACCCGCTTTGACCCACGCGAAACCAAAAATGATAAGAGTAT
>CAMPHP010000355.1 GCA_946885925.1 uncultured Litorilinea sp. | reverse complement strand
TGGGATCTTGGAATGTTGCTAAGCGGCGACACCACGCGTTTATTTTGGCCTGCATAATGCGATCTGCAAGGGTTTTGACAATGCACTCATCAGCCCCTGCTGCATATCCCGCCATCAGGTAGGCATCATCTGGTGTGTCTACAAGTAACAGAATGGGATTACTACGGATGGGGCGTAGTGCATGGCAAAGCGCAAGATTATTCTGCTGGTCACCCGTATCAATGATGGCTATATCATGGCGAACTGCCATCGTGGGTGATTCCATAACTTGCTGCGATGATGCATGCTCCATGTGCAGTCCCAATGGTCTTAGGATTGTATGCCAGCGCGTAACTCCCTCCTCATCGTCACTAATAATGAGTGCCCGAAAAGTCTTCATCCCTATTTCCCACTATCCTTCCAACGAAGAGCCGACCGTGAGAACAGTATAAGTGGGAAAACCAGCTACCTCTCTGTCAAATAGTTAACACTTATGCATTGACGGAGGTGGCTTTACCTCCTCATCAGAATACGGGCTCATCAGAACACGAGCAGCACAGTCAGTCTTACAATAAGCCACAAATGTCAGGACATTTGTCGCACGAAACAGTGGCAGCCCTCGGCCATAATATCTCTGAACGGCCACGATGCAAGATCTACAGTATCCATCTCTACATTGAAATCTTACCAACAGAATTAAGGTGGCGGGTGCACTATAGAAATTACAATATTCCCTCTCTGATTGGTCACAGGATAGCGTGCAACAAGATGAATCCTCATCAAGTGCTGCTCCTCACTGACAACATCGATGCCATGGCAGTGTGGTTATCAGAACTGCATCAGGTTGAGAAGCCGTACTTGATTACGCTCGCGCCCCTTGACCCAACCGTAAACTCCCAAGTCGCTGATTACGACGTGATCATCATTCAGGCCGACGCTAGTACAATGTCGGATGCCGTAGAGATCTTCAAGCATTTATACGGCATGACCGAGGCACCCCTGCTTTTTATCTCCTCTGTGGATGATGAAGCGCGTATAGTAGAAGTCTATGAAGCTGGAGTCGATGAATATATTGTGATGCCGATCAACCTTCTTCTGTTTCATGCGAAACTAGTGGCTTGGCTACGATGGCGAATACCAGTAGATAGCCGCTCTTCGTCGCAGCAAAAGATCACGTGGAGGGCATATAGACGGCCTGACAGAGATAGTTAATTCTCTACCTTAATACGTTCGTTTACACGCTACACCAACCCCTAAGCCGCTACCCCTGTGCCTGTCATCGGGCAGCCATTGCAACACTATGCTGGCGCTTACTTGCGAATCCAAACAGCCGACTTAATCATTTTCGCTGCCATCGATGGTAAGCTTGTGCTTGAATATTAGGGCAAAATGCTGACAGTGCGCGTGCAAGATGGTGTGTTGTTTTTTGCCGAGGGGCAAACGAAGTCCCGTGCAAAGTGCTCAGCCATCACTCTTTTCTGAGTTGCAGAGCTTGATGCTCGTTAGATAGGAAGTGAACGTGGAGACAAAGCAGCAGACTCTGGACAGTTGGCATCGCAACCCAAATGCACAGACTAAGGGCATGCCAAAGGCGTCTTGATTGTACTGATTAACTTAGTCATCCTCTTCGTCGGCGTTGACCCGCACCAGGAAGAGAGGACATGGTGCCCGTTGCAATACTACGGCAGCCACGTTGCCCTGCAGCCACCGGCTTGGCCCCAGGCGCGCATACGTGGTCTTGACAATGAGGTCAGCCTTGGCCTCATGTGCCATGGCCACAATGGCATCGGCAATGGAATAGCTCTCGGTAATTTGATAAGAGGCGCGCATCTGCCGTTGTTGAAACTGGCTTTGCAGACGCTGTAGGTAGATCACGGCCTCCTCTCTTTCCGCAGTGGTGTCCAAAAGGGTAGCCAACCCATAGTTGATCGGTTCAAAGTCTGATAGCGTGTAGGTGCGGAGTGGCACCACCCAGCCCATGACCACCTCTGCATCATATCGTCGGGCAAGCGACTCGACATAAGGCAATGACTTCTCTGCCAACTTGGAACCATCCAGGGGAGCCAGAATTTTATGAAACATGCAGCACCTCCTTGCATTGTTATCTCTTCTTTTCAAAGGATTTTTAACACATAGGGTAAATCGAGGGCAGCCGGTAGTAGTCTGTCGATGCCGATTATAGATAGTATACGCTTTAATCTGATGGCTGCAATGCCGATTTCAGCGAAGAGCCGCCGCGAGCGATTGTGGCTCCAGGCTTGATGTTCGCGTGGTTGCAGGCAGCGATACAAGTGCAACCCAACTTTCACTATCTATGTGTATATTTCCTGATACTCAACATTGCGGAGGTAAATGCGGGCGAACTATTGAGTACATGACTCAGGCCGGATTTTTAGAAGGTAAGAGAAAAGCGGGTAAGCGAGCCAAAGCCCTTAGGTAACAATGGGCGTGGATTCCGGTTGTCTACGCGTCAAAGCCCTCAGTCTCCCACATATATCCTTGGTCACTGATGAGCCGGATATGTTTGCCTCGTGGAGAGTGGGGTTCAATTTTGCGTCGCAAGCGGTAAACCAGGTTGAACAACAATTTTCTGTCATTGGGCGGGTTCTGATTCCATACGCGGTTGAGCAGGAAATCCGTCTCTAAAACATGTCCAGGATTCGCCAGAAATAGAGAGAGCAATCTAAATTCCAAGACAGAGAGCCGGATCGTCTTACCGTCGGGTGTGAATACTCGACGTGTCCTTGGCTCGGTACGAAATCCCGACGCGCTGATTTCCCCGCTCTGGTACTTCATCACAGATGCTCGATGGAGCCACACTTTGATCTTGGCAAGAAAAATTAAAACGCTGACTGGTGTCACAATGCATTCATCAACACCGCTTTGATAAGCCTTTAGTTGATAGAGTTCGTTTGTTTCATAGGTGAGTAAGAGGAGCGGCTTATCAGACTTTGCCCGCACAAGTCCACAAATTGCAAGCGCGGCGTCACCTTCTGAATTGCTATCAATTAGCACAAGATCGAAGAATTCTGGTAGCGCGAGATCCTGGGGTCGAGCTCTGAATGCAAGGTGGATGGCTTCTATAGAGCGACGTCTAAGCGCGTTTTCCCAAATAACCGCAGATTCCGTATTGTCGGAAATGATCAGTACCCGAGGGAGTGGCACGTACTTTTGTTCCTTACGCAATGGAATAGGCTTCTCTTCGGTTGTTCGTTTGCTGCTTGGATAAATAACTATAGCCAATAAGCTCTCACTGCTCAATCTCCTAGCGCTGTCAGTATGCTGTCGGATTTGGGAAAGTCCTACTCGCCTGTGATTGAGCGTTTCGTATCCATGTTTCGTATCCCTTATGGAAAACGAGCAAACTTTCTATGTAGCAAGATTGGTTGATTACGATGTCGAAAACAGACCATCAAAAGCAAGAGAATACTCGACCTGATAGTGTGCAGATCGTATGGGAGGAGCGCCTGAAGGCGGATCTCCGTATTGCCGTGAAAGCACGTCAAAACAGCACTATTAGCGCGATTCGCTCTATGTTGGCGGCGATTGATAATGCGGGTGCGGTGGAGCTAGATGAATCGCTTACGCCAACGGTTGGTACATCTGGCGACGTGCCGCGCAGAATTTTAAGTGAAGAACAGGTGCAGGAGATCTTGCACAGAGAGGCGGAGAACCGCCGGTCTGCTATTGCCACGTATGAGAGATTGAGAAGGCAAGAGGAGGCTGATCGTTTGCGTGCGGAATTGGCTGTCTTTGGTCGTTATCTGGACGCTCTCCATTTAGATAATCTCCATCTAGATGATTTGGCTTCTGATTGACAGTTGATTTTTCTGATTTACATTTATCTGTGCAATCAAGCTTTCGTATCGCATAGCGGCGTGCGGTCGTCTTCTTTAGATAGGGGTGTGCGATGTCGCCAGCACACAATAGCGTTGGATGAATCGCCGCCAGATAGACAAGCGGGCTTGGCGCTTCATCCAGGCAAGAAGGGGATCAGTGATGAACAAGGGAGAGACGCCGCTTCCAGAGATGAGCCTACACGAGCTATTTGCTTCTGCGCGAACTGTGGCAAAGGCGATGGATGTGATATCGCTGACGATGAGCTTTCATCTTGTTGGCAGCACGGACTATGGGACGTTGAATGTCGTTCGCAACCCAACATCTCTGCATTGGCTTACTACGTTTGAGGTGAGGTTGGGCAAACAGACCTATGAGCACTACGCACACGGGGATTCGCCATGGGCTGCGCTTGACAAAATGGAGCAGCACGTTTGCAAGTGGCTTGTGTAGCGGGATGAAATAAGAAGGAGGGCTAGACGCGTGATTGTGTGCGCGTCTAGCCCTTTGTGCATAGGTTTCCCTCGTTAGTGGGGGGCTGAGTTACTGAAGCGTCTGAATCGTGGTGGCTACCTCTGCGGATTCGCTGGCGCATGCCTGGATCGATTCGGCTGCAAGGCGCAAGTCACTGGCGCTGACATTGGCAATGCCATCATCAACTTCATTAGCGGCTTCTTGGCAGGTAGTCGCCATGGCAACCACTTGGTCGTGAAGCTCTTCATAGCCTGCTACGGGTGTGATCGCCAAAAATTCGTCGTGTGCACCCTGAATGACGGCAATTTGCGCGGCAACTTGGAGACGCCACTGTACGTTGGCAGGTTGTGGATTCTGCAAGAGATCTTCTAGCGTGGTCAAGGCATCCGCCATATAGGTGTTGATTGCTTCGATCTCTAGCAAATAGACCGCGCTCGCGGCTTGATTGCCCACAGCTCCAACTTCTACGGTTGGCGTGACCGTATCTGATTCCTCAGGAGTGGGCGTGGGCGTTTCCTCTACACTGGATTCATTTGCACTGGATTCATTTGTGCCGGGTTCTTCTGTGCCGTTTT
>CAMPHP010000354.1 GCA_946885925.1 uncultured Litorilinea sp. | reverse complement strand
CCCGCGCGATCTCACAAGCTTCATTATCCTGGGGCCACCGCGCCGGGGACAACCCGCAATCGCACAGGTGATGGCAGTCGTTAATTCGGACGATCCGGACACCATTATCAACCGGCTTCAGCCCATCGCCGAGATCGCGCCCATGTATGACCAGCAGGTCTTTATCACGTCATATGCGAACATCATGGCAAACGCACAAGGGGGCGACCACAACGGGCAGGGCAATCCGGTTGCACGTTCGGGACTGATTCATCACATCACACCGGAATTTGCCGCTGCGGCGGCACGGCTGATCCGCAGTGGCGTAGTCTACTTTTTCCAAATCCGCTCCGTGGGCGGCGCAGTTTCAGACATAGACCCCGGCGCGACAGCCTACGCCAACCGCGAGGCCAACTTCTCGGTGGTGGCATTCGGGACGAGTCGTGAGCGTATGAACTTGTTGTGGGACGAGTTGGATCACCAGTTCGATGGTCTCTATCTCTCCTTTGAAACCGACCTGCGTCCAGAGCGGCTCAATGATGCGTTCCCAGCCAGAACGCTTGAACGGCTTCGTGAGTTGAAGTCACGCTACGATCCCAACGATGTCTTCCGTGACAATTTCAATATCGCACCAGAGACAGTTACGGCACGAGCGCGACAAGAGCGGAGCATGTTTAATTGAATAATATGAGGAGTTTTCCATGACAGATTACGGACACGATCTGTTGTTCGGCACATTTATTACACCTATAGCCCATCCGCCCCAACATGCGGTCGAACTTTCGGTAGTGGCGGATCGTGCGGGTCTCGATCTGGTGACCTTCCAGGATCACCCATACCAGCCAGCGTTCCTCGATACATGGACGCTGCTCTCCTATGTCGCGTCGCGCACCAAGCAGATCCACGTCAGCGCCAATGTGCTCAACCTACCCTTGCGGCAACCAGCCGTGATCGCGCGCAGTGCCGCCAGCTTGGACCTTCTGAGCGGTGGACGCTTCGAGTTGGGCATTGGGGCCGGTGCATTCTGGGATGCGATTGAAGCGATGGGTGGGCGGCGATTGACGCCGGGCCAGGCGGTTGACGCGCTGGAAGAAGCAATCCAGATCATCCGCGAAATCTGGGCAACCGACCAACGTGGAGGCGTACGCGTCAAGGGCAACTATTACCAGGTCAATGGGGCCAAACGGGGTCCTGCGCCAGCACACGACATTGGCATCTGGATCGGTGCATACAAGCCAAAGATGCTAAAGCTGACCGGACGTGCAGGCGATGGCTGGCTGCCGAGCCTCGGATACCTGCCAGGTGGACCCGCCGACCTTACAGAAATGAACAGATATATTGACGAGGGCGCGATCTCTGCGGGACGCCAACCATCCGAGATCCGCAGGTTGCTCAATATTTCGGGCCAGTTCGCGGCCTCAAGTCGTTCCCTGCTCAACGGACCGCCGCAGCAGTGGGCCGAGGAACTCGCTGGCATCACGCTCGACTATGGCATCACAGGTTTCATTCTTGCCGCAGATGATGCGCGCACCATCGAACTCTTTGCAGCCGAAGTCGCCCCTGCAACGCGTGAACTCGTCGCGGCCGAGCGCGCACACGCCTAAATGAGAATGTGGGTCGCCCCTGTAGGGAGGCGACCCACGATACCAACCTCTGAACTCGTGCCTATAGTGAGAGCAAGAACTGGATCAAATCATCAACTTGCTGCTCGTCTAGCTCCAACTCGAAGTGATTGTTGTAGTGTTGGATAACCTCCTCCAGCGTAGCAAAGCGCCCATCATGGTAAAAACCACCTTTGGTGTGGCTCCACAACCCCTTTAGCGGCGCTGTGCGATAGCGTTCGTCTGGTGACCGCGCGGCCTGGAAATCGTCAATACCCAACTCCTCGGCTGTATGCATGGCCCATCCCGGCTCGGAATAAGTCGGGGCTACATGACAACTAGCACACTTCGCTACCCCATTAAAGAGCTTTTCACCGCGTACAGCCGCAGCTTGGTCAAAACTGCCCTGCGGCGGCTTGGGTGCCGGGATTGCCAATTGATAGAAGTGCAAGGCGGGTAGTTTGGGAGTGACCAGATCCGGCGTGTGGCGGATGTTCCAATCCCCGGTGGCAGCGGCAACCGGATACTTCTCCGGGTTGTTGAGCCGCGGATCGAAGAACGTGCCCTGCCCCCGCATCTGCGTGTTGGCAACATAGGCATTCCAGTAAGTCACTGAACCCCAACCATTCCAGGTACTGAGATTGACACCCACAAGCCCGAATGCAGGAGGGATCAACGTCGCCGCCGATGTTCCATCCGGGCGGAAAGCCTTACCATCCATATTCAGTTCGGCATCGTACATGCCAGGGCCCCAACTGTTGAGCACCGTACGCACAGTCTCCACATCAGTCCCCAGCCGCTCTGCAATCGGTTGTAGATTGGGTGCCAGCGCGACGATTGCACCGACATTCAAATCGCGATTTGCCCAGCCATCTAACCGCTTGCCGATGCCTGGCGCAAACGAATCATCCACCGTCCCGTGGCACAAGTTACAAGTTACTCCCATGGATTCAAGATTGCCTGCCTCATCAAAGAAGCCCTGCACGCCGACCACGGAATTTAGCTTTAGCAGCGTGACTGTCGTCGCTGGATCTTCCAGATCCACGTCACCAGCCTTAATGGCTTCCAGCACATCCTCTGGCAGCGCATCCACATCGACCTTTAGCCCCACCTCCAACGCTGTTTTCGGACTCACACCCGGCCCCACACCGCCGAGTGCCTCACCCTTAATTGCCTCATGCAAGCGCAGCGTATCGCCCCAATAGGCTTCATCGCCAAATGTGTCATAGCGGAAAATTTGGCGTCCCTCGTCAAGCATCACACGCGCGTTCTGTGTGATCGTTTTGTCGAATCCGCTATTGTGTGTTCCACCCCCTGCAATTGCACTCATTAAAACTAAGGGAAGGAACAACATCCACATACGAGGATTGATCTTCTTTAGAATCGTCATTGTTCTTTGCTCCTACCTCAGTAGCCGGTGCAAGCGGCTAGAGCAACTTCCTCACTCACAGCGATCCGCACAAAAGAAGCGTCCTTCATTCATCTGCTTGCGCCTACCTGGGCAATCGCCCCTTGAGCATCTTGGCATCAAAAGGGCCAGGTTCAGCGATCAAGGCTCGCGCTGCCTCCACTTGCTCCCAGACATTCCAGAGGAGCACCCCGCGCACCCGCCCGCCTTCCAGGTAATAGATCACCCCCTCTCGATTGGGTTCTCGCCAATCGGTCACGATCTCCATATCGTCACCCAACAGGCCGACCGCCTCATACCCCAGGTCAAAGAGATCCGAATAGAAGAAGGGCAGATGATGGTAGGTCACTGCCGCGCCTGCCATTGACTGCCCGGCCATTCTCCCCATTGTGTTGGCGTTATCCTCATGCTCAATCCGCAAACGGCGATCAAGGGCCGGATTGTAGAAATTCGCCACATCCCCTGCCGCATAGATACCGGGCACACTTGTCTGCAACTGTTCATCAACCCAGATACCGTCTGTGACCTGCAAACCGGCTTCCTGCGCCAATGTTGTATCCGGTTTGATGCCAATTCCAGCGATCACACTGTCCACAACCAGCGCTGACCCGCTTTTCAACATGACCAGAATCTGCCCCGTATCCCTTTGCAGATCGGTCACTGCATCTCCTGCAAGCACCTCTACGCCTTTTTCGCGGTAATAGTCGTTGAGAAATTGGCTCAATTCTTTGGGAAAGATTCGCCCACCAATCCCTGCTTGGGGAAAAACCATCGTCACCCTTTGCCCGTTCATTGCCAGCGCGGCGGCAATTTCCGCACCAATAAACCCGCCGCCGATCACAGCGAAATTGTCGCCCAGGTTAACCAGGCTGCGCAGCCGGTAATAGTCTGCCAGCGTGCGGTAATAGATCACGTCATCGCCACCAAAGGGCAAACGCCGGGGCGTGCCGCCAGTTGCCAGCAACAGCCGTTCATAGGAATAGGTTACACCCTTCTCGTCAACCACACGCCGCTGCTGCACATCGAGTGATTGCACACGCTCGCCCAAATGCAGCGTCACTCCCTCCTTGGGTATTTGCCGCCAGATGCTTTTAAGTGGCTCACCCTTCCACAGTGCCTTGGTGAGCGGCGGGCGATCATAGGGGGAAAAAGATTCGGTGCTGAACAACTCAATCGCGCCTGTGGGATCGACCTCACGAATACCCTGCATGGCAGCAGCCGCGGTCATTCCACCCCCGATGATGAGATACTTGGTATCTGGCATAGTGCCTCCTCATCTCACGCATAGCTCAAAGCGTTCTTGAAAATCCGTACTTGCTGGTTGGTCGCCTATCATGTTTGGGCCGGAGTGCCGCCCTCTGTGGCCGCGCTCCGGCCCAATGGGAGATGCACCCTTGTCTAAGGCTTGCCCAGCCCTACACTGAGGCGCGCCAGGGCGAGCGCGGCCAACGACAGGCCAAAATCGCGCAATGCTACATCAAAGAAGCCAGGAACCAGCAACAGGTTGAGGATAATCCCCCACAGCCAGACTGCGACCAGATAGCCACCAAAGCGCGGGCGGAGGAAGACAACCACCCCGGCAACAATCTCGATCACGCCTACAATGTACATCAACACATCACCACTCACGGGTGACAAATTCAGCACAAATGGTGCTAGGTAGCTGCTCCAGTCCACCAGCAGATTGGTGAACTTGTCGAGCCCAGCGACGATC
This sequence comes from uncultured Litorilinea sp., assembly GCA_946885925.1. The sequence continues at coordinate 164 of CAMPHP010000354.1, read as the reverse complement.
GGTGCAATGGTGAAAGCCAGATGCAACAGTGTGTATGCCTGCTGAATCGGTTTGTCCTGCTCCGCCGGTACACTATGCGCCATAACGGAAGTAGCCATCTCATCACTCTCAACTTTCTAGCCAGAGGCTTCTACAGACGGACTTCTAACTATAAATAGCAAATT
>CAMPHP010000353.1 GCA_946885925.1 uncultured Litorilinea sp. | reverse complement strand
GCCTATGTACGCGGGATGGAACCACTAACAGATCCCCAAATGGCAGCTGAAGAATTAGCGTGAGCGAGTCTCAGATGGTTATCACCACGCCCAGATATTTGGATCAGTCACACGCTGTGCCAGCAAGTTTTAGATGGGCTTCGCCGTGAGGCTAGTAGCGCACGCTAAGCATGTGTGGTCTACTCCTCATCCCCTCAACTTACAATCCGACCATCCTCAAGCACAAGGACCTGGTCGGCTTGGGCGAGGATGAAGGGGCGGTGAGACACGATTAAGCAGGTGGTATTCAGGGCGAGGATACGCTGCCAGAGGCGTTGTTCGGTCTCTTGATCAAGTGCGCTAGAGAGATCGTCAATGACCAGGAGTTCTGGTTTGCGGACAACCATGCGCGCGGCCGCGGTGCGCTGTACCTGACCACCGGAAAGACGTAAGCCTCGCACCCCGATCTCGGTCTCCAACCCTTGCGGGAAGCCCCCAATGTCTTGCTCTAGCACCGCGGTTGTGATCGCCTCTTCCAACTCCGGCGCATCTACCGCAAGCCCCAACAGGATATTTTCACGCAGCGTGCCGGAGAGCAGCATGGGCACTTGGGCGGTATAGGCGACCTGGGGCGGCACCCGGAAGTCGCCCGGACGCTCGACACGCTGCCCGTTCCAGCGAAGCTCGCCTGCCTGTGCTGGCAGCAGCCCCAACAGCGTCCGCACCAGTGTCGTTTTGCCCGAACCAATCGCTCCCGTAATGACAGTGATGCTGCCGCGCTGGAGTGTGAAAGTGACATCCTTGATGCCGCGCTGGCTCTCTGGAAAGTGGAACGTTAGCCCGTGGACTTCGAGGGTTTGCAGCGGGAAATGCGCTGCGCTGGGCGTTGGCTTCTCCTCGGCGGAGGGGAGATGATGGGCGACGAGCGATGTAGCGGGTGCACCTTGTAAGAGCTTCAAGCCACGTTGAAAGGCTACTCCTGCCTGGCGATAGGTATTGATGAGATAGCCAAGAAAGCCCGTGTAGTCCGCTACCTGCATGAGATAGGTGGCAAAGAGAGCAAAGTCACCGACGGTAAAGCTGCCAGCGCGCATTTGGCCCGCGGCAACGAGCAGGGTGAGTCCTGCACCCAAGCTGGCGATATTGGTGAATACGGCATCGAGCGTAAGCTCTTGCAAGCGGTCGCGCAACATGGCATGCCCGCGATGGTCGCCACGTCGCTCTAGCTGGTCCAGCATCCACGCTTCCGCTCCAGCGATCTGTACGGTCTGCACCTTGCCAAAGATTTCGCCAATCAACCCTGTTACCTGGGCCGTTGCTTCCCGGCTCTGTTCACGCACCCGCACCGTTCGAGCGCGCACCGCGTTTGCCAAGAGGATGACCAGTACGATAGGGATGAAGATTAGCAAGGTAATGCGTGCGTCAACCCAGAGCAGAATGGCGATGCCACCCAGCGCAAAGATCAGTCCGGCGAGAAGGTCAAAGGCCCAATCGCTCATCAAGCGCATGATCTCCACATCATCACGCAGCGTAGAAAGCGCTTCGCCCACTGTGCCGGGGATGGCTTTGGCTCCAGGGCGCGCCAGGATGTGAGCAAGCAGGTTGCGCTGGAGCAACTCCTGGGTCATAAAGATCCAGGGTGTGCCGGTGAGTGCCGCGACTCCAACGATGATGGCCCTGACTAACCCCGCCGCAAAGACCAATGCCAGGATGCTCCATAGGGTCAATCCAGCAGGCGCGTTGCCAGCCAGCGTATCAAAGAAGGCTTTGGCGAGCAGCCCTGGCACGAGGGGCCAGGTGTGAAAGAGAATCCAGCAGAGCGCGACAGCCCCATAGCGCAAGGGGTTGTAGGCAATCATGCGCATGATGAAATAGGCAGTGGAGGGGATGCGCTCTGGCTGTTCTCTCCCCTGCTTTGTTTGTTGATTGGGCCACTGCTCAGTCCATCGTTCTGTTGTTGGTTGCGTGCTCATCCTAAAAGTTCTCCTTCTCCAGCGTGGCGCAGGCGGGCGAAATGTGAAGTGGGATCGGCGAGTAGTTGCTGGCGCGGGCCATGCTCCACCATGCGCCCCTTTTCCAAAACGAGAATGTCCGTCGCACGATCCAGCGTTGCCAGGCGATGAGCGATGATCAGGGCTGTCCGTCCCTCCAATAGCTTGTCCAGTGCTTGCTCCAAGAGCGCTTCGGTGGCAGGGTCGAGCCTGCTCGATGCTTCGTCCAGGATGATGAGACCAGGGTCTTTGAGGAAGACGCGCGCCAGGGCAATCAGTTGTGCCTCACCCGCAGAAAGGTTGGCGGTCGAAATGGGGGTATCGAGACCGTTGGGCAAGCGCACCAGCCATGCAGACAGACCGAGCATCTCGATCAGCGAAATGAGTTGGGCATCGGAGACATTGGGTGCAAAGCAGGTGATGTTGTCGCGCAACGTTGCGTCAAAGATCTGTACATCCTGGGTGACAAAGCCAATGCGGCTACGTACGCTGCTAATCTGCGCGTGGCGCAGGTCAACGCCACCAACGCAGATTTCGCCAACTTGGGGGTCCACGAGGCGAAAGAGGAGCCGTGCTAGCGTGGTTTTGCCACTACCGGTGCGTCCCAAAAGACCGAGCACGCGCCCAGCATCCAGTGAAAAGGTGATATCGTGGAGGATCGGTTCATCATCGTAGGTGAAGCCAACGTGGTCGAACTCTGCTGCCAGCGCGCCAGGTGGCAAGGGGATTGTGCCATCTTGGAGCTTGGGCTGGATGGCGAGTAATGCCTGGATGCGGCTGATGGCGGCATCCGCCTGTTGTAGATCCTGCAACTGCGTGCGGATTGTCTCAATCGGCGCGGCGAGCATGGCGGTATAAGCAATGATCATATAGACCGTCCCGAGCGAGATTGTGCCACCCAGATAGAGCGTGCCACCGATGCCATAGGCAAGTGCATCGGAGGCGGCGAAGAGGATCATGGCGGTCATCCAAATGGCGCTGCTCCAGAAGTCGGCACGCTGTGCGACTGGCAGCCATGCACGCAGTTGGCTCGTAAAGCGGCGCATGGCATAGGCTACGGCTCCACTGGAACGAATATCTTCGGTGGCGGCGATGAGTTCACCCAGCAAGCCGTAAAAGGTTGCGCTGTGTTGGCGCGATGCTTGCCAGTGGCGATTGCCAAAGCGCCGTACCCATCCCAGCAGCACGCCACCCAACAGGGCTAATGTCGCAAACGCTACGCCGAGCCAGACGTTGACCCATGCCAGCGCAAGCACAATACCAAGCAGCAAGAGAATGTTGCCGATAAGCTGGATGACGACGGCTGAGAAGAAGCCTGCCAGCGCATTGACATCGCCATCCACGCGCTCGATGAGTTCCCCCGGCGAGTGGCGTTGGTGAAAGTCCAGGTCAAGACCCAGCAAGTGCGCGGTGAGGTCGAGGCGAAGCGCGTTGGTGGCTCTCCAGGCGACGCGCTCGCTCCAATAGACTGCCAGGACACGCAGGGCTTGATGGATAGCGGAGAGAGCGATGAAGAGGAGGGCTGTCTGGATCAATGCCCGCTCTCCTATGCCTGCCTGTGCGCCGTTGATAAAGCTGCGCGCAACTTGGGGCACGAAAAGCTGGGTCACGATGCTGCCGATGAGCAGTGCTGCCATGAGGGCGACGGCGCGCCACTGTGGTGCCAGGTATTGCTGAAGAAGTTGTCGATAAGTCGCCAACGATATTTGCATAAACGTTCCCTCTCGCTAAATCAATGCGTTGTACCTCGAAACTTTAGTATAAATGGCTATTCTTGACACCTTCTGTCATATTTGTCTGCTAAAATCATGGGAGAGAAATGGGAGAGAAGAAGAGGTATTCTGCGTGTAAGAGGGTGAAATGATGCGTGCGGAACGGTTGCTTTCGATTTTGATGCTTTTGCAACGCTACCGGCAGATGACGGCGCGTGATTTGTCGGAACGGCTTGAGGTTTCGGAGCGAACGATCTATCGTGATTTGGAGGCGTTGAGTGCGTCCGGGGTGCCTCTTTATGCCGAGCGGGGTGTAGGAGGTGGTTGGTTTCTGCCAGAAGAATACCGGGCGAACTTGCCGGCCTTGAGCGAGGAGGAACTGCGGGCACTGATGCTTGCGAATCCGCAACGCTTGTTGGCGGATTTGGGGTTGGAACAAGTGGCAGAGACAGCCTTGACGAAGCTGGTGGCTGGCTTGCCAGCACCCTCGCGGCGCACGGCACAAGAGGCGTGGGAGCGTCTCTATGTGGATTTTAGTGGTTGGAACCGGAGTACGGAGGCGATTCCACTGATGCGCCCGATTCAAGAGGCTGTCTGGCAAGAGCGCAAGCTGCAGATGACCTACCAGCGTGCTAATGGCGAATTGGTCGAGCGGCTGGTCGATCCGCTCGGCTTGGTTGCCAAAGGGAATGTCTGGTATTTGGTGGCTGCGGTGGATGGAAACATTCGCACCTATCGAGTTTCACGCGTGCAAGCGGCGCGCGTGACGAGTCAAGCGGCTGCGCGGCCAGATGATTTTGACTTGGCGGAGTACTGGGAACAGGCGGAGGTCGAGTTCAAGGCCAATTTGCCGCGTTATCCTGTGCTGCTGCGTGTGGATCCGTCCATCGTGACACGGGTACGCTATTGGGGCCGCTATGCACGCGTGGAGGAGATTGGTGAGCCGGAGGCGGATGGCTGGCTGCCGGTTCGCATGCTATTCGAGCTTGAGGAAGATGCCTGCGCGTTCACACTAGGCTTTGGCCCTTATCTTGAGGTGGTGGAGCCTGTCACCTTGCGCGAGCAGGTGATAGCTTTGGCACAACAGACCGTGGTACGATACGCCAGGGAGTTACAAAATGGACATTCTTGATCGCTATCAAGAATGTCCATTTTGTAACTCCCTGGCGTATCGTACCACGGTCTGTTG
>CAMPHP010000352.1 GCA_946885925.1 uncultured Litorilinea sp. | reverse complement strand
CAGAATGGCTACATCCGTCCGGCGCTTGGCAACCGCGTATTAGCTGGCGGCGAGACCGCGTGGCGTGAAGAATTTCCTGTGCCCTCACCCGATTTTCATATGAGTGCTCTCGCTGCACCTGCTGAAGTTAGAACATTGCTAACTCAGGAAATGACGCCTCTGCTGCCGCGCCTGGCACAGACTACATGGGAGAGCGAGCGTGTAGGATTAATTGCCTTTTCTGTAGATGGCGAACCTATCTTGGGTCCGGTGGAAGCCTTTCCCGGTCTCTATGTTGGCTGTGGTTTTCATTCGGGAGGCTTTGCCTATAATCCGGTCGCGGGCCAGTTGCTCGCTGAGTATGCTGCCCGCGGGCAAACCAGCATTGATGTTTCTTCCTTTTCCCCACAACGATTCGCAACCCCTCTCGTAGAAGAGTACCTTGCCTCGACCGTCACGCAAGCAAATGCAGTGCGGCGGCGGCACTAGCACAATCAAATATCTCCAGGGCCTAGAGGCTGGCACCGCCATCTACTTTGAGGTTCGTGCCGGTGACCATGCTGGCTTCGTCGGAAGAAAGGAAGAGGAAGGCATAAGCGATCTCTTCCGGCTGGACAAGACGGCCCATTGGTGTTCCGTCGACGCGCCGCCTGACGTTCTCCGGATTTTCCAGGCTGGTAGACCAGTCGTTGGGGCTGTAGGCAGTGCTCCTGCGTAGAAAGGGTGTGTCTACATGGCCTGGCGAGACCAGGTTGCAGCGGATGTTGTCGCGGGCGTAGGCGCTTGCCGTTGCCCTGGTCAGCCCCAGGATGCCCACTTTGCTTGTGGCATAGCCTGGATTTGTGCCAGAGCGACTGGTGGCGATGGAACCGATATTGGTAATCGAGCCGCCACCCGCGCGGCGCATGGCAGGCACGGCAGCTTTGATGCCCAGAAATGCACCTGTCAAGCTGATCTCCAGGATCGTGTGCCACATCTCTTCAGTCTGTTCGTCAAATGAGACGCGGTAGTTGGCCCCGGCAATGTTGCACAGGGTGGTCAACTTGCCAAACTGCTGTTCCGCCGCTTCCACCACCGCAGCCCAGCCATCAGCACTGGTCACATCCAGATGCGTGAAGATCGCGCAACCGCCAGCCTCTGTAATTTCAGATACAACGCGCGGCCCAGCTTCTTTGTCGATGTCGGCTACGCAGACTGCCGCCCCTTCAGCGGCAAAGAGTTTGGCTTGGGCGCGCCCCATGCCGCTAGCGCCGCCCGTTATGATGGCGACCTTGCCCTCTAATCGTTGGCCCATTGAATTCTCCCTAAATAAGTGTTTGTATGAAAGAAAGGTAAGTCTGGTTTGTCACCCCGTAGGGGTCTCTCTGCCGCCATTCTCCAGAGAGACCCCTACGGGGTGACATCCTGTACTTTATCTTCATACTGCAATCCACTTGGTGGTTTTTGTTGCTTGTGATTCTCTGATTTTAATCTGCTATCACAAGTTGATGCGAATCCGCATAGAGATAGCACGCTGCAAACTGGTTCTCGCCCACAACATAGGCTGGCGAGGCGTTTCCGCACAATGTTGCATGGCATGTAGGCAGCGTTGATAGAATTTGCCGCCGGTATTCTCTGCGACATGGACGACCTCCGACGCCGAAGAGGTCGTGCGCCCTTCCCGGCGGATCTTTGGATCGGGCACGGGGATGGATCTAACGAGTAGATGCGTATAGGGGTGCTGGGGATTTTGGATCACGGCATCAACATTGCCATTTTCCATGACCGAACCACTGTAGAGAATATAGATATCGTCGCTAAGCTAGTAGGCCGGGACGAAAGGATGTATAGAAGCGCAGCCACGGGGGAGCAATCGCTGTGAAATGCTCGGTGGTGCCGGGGGCAGCTTGGAAATCGGGATCGCCCAGGTATTCTTCTTCCAGGCTGAGGAGTAGAAAACCATGCGAGATCAGGCCGTTGACGAGCGTTCCTAGTGTGTGGCGGTATTCTCTAGGCTGGTGAATGGCCTCGTTTGGCATTTCGCCACGGAAGACCCACGGCTCATCCTTATATTCAACCGGCTCACCTTGGACATAGGGCAGCCGTAACGGATAGCCCTGCCCGTCCCAGTCTTCTGCCACGAGGCCAGCAAAGCAGGGGTTGGCACATTGCAGGCTGTAAAATCCTCCCGTCCGCAGCACACGGGCAACCTCGCCAAAGACGATGGTCGGGTCTGGCACAAAATTGATGGAATAGGGCTGATAAACAAGGTCAAAGGTCGATGGCTCCAGCCGTGATAAGTCGCGCATATCGGCCTCAACCGTCTGAATGTCCACTTTGTGATGAGCAGCCGCCAGCCGGTCTTGCTCCAACTGTGCAGCAGAGAGATCGACCACGGTGACGATTGCGCCCAATAGGGCAAAGGCCATAGATTGCTGCCCACCTCCACTTGCCAGGCAGAGGACGTGACGCCCCGACAAGTCGCCCAGCTTTTCTTTTGGATCTACGAGCGAGCGAGCGGTGGATGCATCTAGTTCCAATGCTGGACGCGTAAAGATGGCATGATGGCGCACCAATGCCGTCCATCGTTCAATGTTATACTGTGCTACAGAATCCATCTTTGTCCTTCTTCCTACCATTATTCCAACCTAGCAAGATCTCACCAGAGGAGGAACCAACCTTGACTCAGCGTGATCCCATTGTCCATTCGAATCAAGAGATGGAGTATGTTTTAAGCCGTGATGATGGGCTTCAACTATCGGCTTACCGGCGCACGGATGGCCGGTCATGGCTGGCGGAGACCGCTGCCAGCCCGGTCTTCGCTCTCGATTGTGATGAAGTGCGAATTAGCGGCGAGAGTCCGGGATTTCAGACTGTACGCGTTGACCGCCGTGAGTTGGCCCATGGAGCGCGCCAGGTGACGGTCTTTGGCGAGTACGCACCAAAGCAACTTCAAATCGAAGTATACACCATCGTCTATCCGGCTGCTGCTCTCACGCAGCATTGGTTTTCGGTTCGCAATGCTGGTACTGAGTCTGTTCGCATTTCGCGCCTCGATTCGATTCGCATTGCTATCGCCAGCGATGACTATGAACTCCTCTATTTTACCAGTGGCTGGGGAGCAGAATATGAAAGCGTGCGCCAGCCTTTGCAGGGCGGGGTGGTGTTGGAAACGCGCCGCGGTCGCTCCTCACAGGGCCAACATCCTTGGTTTGCCCTCACACGCAGCAATGGCGAAATCCTATCGGCTGCGCCCATGTGGTCGGGAAATTGGATTTTCCGTTTCGCCCCGCTGACCGAGGGAGAATACCAACTGAGCGGTGGCCTACACGACTGGGAGTTCTTCAAAGATCTTGCCCCAGGCGAAGCAATGGAGAGCATTCCCGTTGTAGTTGTCTTGGGCAAAGACGGAGATCTCAATACCGTTTCCACACAGTACGCAGCGATTGGACGCAAATTTTGGTATCCAACCAATGCCCTGGCGCGGAGCATGCCCGTTGAATGGAACCACTGGTGGAGCTATGAAGACAAGACGATTGACGAGCAGGTTTTTCAGCGCAATGCCGACGTAGCAGCAGAGTTGGGCATCGAAGTCTGCACCCTTGACGCTGGTTGGTTTGGGCCAACTGATCCGGGATCACACTGGTATGATTACCGAGGTGACTGGGATCAGGTCAACACAGTCCGTTTTCCCAGCGGCATCCGCGCCCTTTCTGACTATGTACATGGCAAGGGCATGAAGTTTGGCCTATGGTGCGAGATCGAAGGGTTGGGACGGTATGCTCGGCTGGCGGAAGAGCACCCCGACTTTGTTGCCCTACGTTCGGGTGAGCGGCTGGGCTATCTCTGTTTTGGCAATCCGGCGGTGCAAGATTGGGCTTTTGACACGCTGGACAGGCTGATTGATGGGTACGGCTGTGACTGGATCAAACTTGATTTCAACCTGGACCCCGGCGCGGGCTGTGACCGTACCGACCACGGGCATGGCGCGGGTGACGGACTCTATGAACATTACCGGGGCTATTATCGCGTGCTGGATCGGATTCGTGCACGACACCCGGAGGTAATCCTGGAAAGTTGTTCGTCCGGAGGGTTGCGGATTGACTTGGGTCTCTTGCAGCGCACGCACATGACCTTTCTGAGTGACCCCGATTGGCCGGAACACGATCTGCAATTGTTCTGGGGTGCTACAACCATGCTCGCAACCAACGTTTGCCTGCATTGGGGTTTTTCCGAATGGATTACCAAGCATCCCTGCCAGACATTCGACCCACACGACCCGAATCTAATGCCATTCCAGTTGGATTACTACACGGAGATTTCGCAGTTGGGCGTCTTTGGTTTCTCGCAGAAACTGCCTGATCTGCCTGGATGGGTGGCGGCGCGCTTTGCCCATCATATCCGGCAATACCAGACGCTTATTGCGCGTTTTGTGCGCGAGGGAGATCTCTACCGGCTCACTGACCAGCCCAAGCGCGCAGGACTCGGAGATCGTTGGGCCGGTTTTCAGTATAGCCTGGCTGATGGCTCGGAGCATCTGCTTTTTGTGTTCCGTCTAGATGGCGGCGAGGCACAACGGACGCTGCGCCTGCGTGCGCTACAACCTGATCAACGATATACAGCGACTCGGCTGCCGGAGCCAACTATGCCGGAACAAGAACTGCCGGAACAAGGATTGTCAGAACAAAAAGAGGAAACGTTCAGCGGTCGCGACTTGATGGACGAAGGAATCCGCTTCCATCACTTAGCCGAGGAAGAAGCGGCGATCATACATTTCAAGCTGTTGCCGTCTGACGCTGAAGGCAGATGAGGGTGTAGGCGAGGCCATTTTTATGCCTGTTTTGATTTTTTGTCATGTATGCTACCATTGAGATGAAACCAAGATGAAACCAAGTAGACAATAGAAACTCTACTG
>CAMPHP010000351.1 GCA_946885925.1 uncultured Litorilinea sp. | reverse complement strand
GGGTGCACCCGGTCCTACAGATCCATATCAAGGTGTCATCTTGGTTGGACCCAACTTGCCAGGCTGGCATCATGTCAATTTGGTTAAACTGCTGGGCACTACTTTCCGGACGCCTGTGTTTGTGGGCAATGACGCCAACTTGGCAGGACTCGCTGAACATCGCTATGGCGCGGGCCGGGGTACGCGTCACATGGTCTATATGACAGTGAGCACAGGGATTGGTACAGGGGTTATCATCGACAATCGTATGTTGTTGGGCCGACAGGGCTTGGCGGCTGAACTCGGTCATATGACGATTGATGTTTCGGTTGAACAGCCAGGGTCTCCTTTGCTGGGGACGCTTGAAGGGCTGGCATCTGGGCCGAATATCGCAAAGCGGGCACAGATGGCATTGGCCGCAGGTGCCCAGAGCGCGGTCATGGAGCTTGTTGGTGGCGAACTTACCGCAGTGACGCCACGCGTGCTCAACCAGGCGGCACGTTCCGGTGATGCGTTTGCGCTAGAACAATTCCATATCACCGCGCGCTATCTTGGTGTTGGGATAACCAATATTTTGCACATTTTTAACCCAGAGCGGATTGTTATGGGGGGCGGTGTGTGGATGCACGCACAAGATTTAATGGTTGATGTTATTTGGTCAACCATTCGCAACCGTGCCCAGTCGCCTGAATATTGGCAAGAGTTGAGTATTGTCTCCGCGGCACTGGGGAATGATGTGGGCTTGCTTGGAGCCGTTGCCCTTGCCTTTGATGCGCTAAGTGGCACACGGCAAGCATGAGCGTCTGAGGCGTGTCACAAACTTGTTACGCACAAATAAGTATACGCATAAATAAGTAGTCGAGTATATATACTGGAGAGTACAAATTTAAAATGCAAATTGGAATTATTGGTCTGTCGAATAGTGGCAAGACGACGATTTTTAACGCATTGACGCGCAGCCAGACCGCCACAACTGCTTTTTCGAGCGGCCAATTAGAGGTGCATACGGCTGTGGTCGATGTACCTGATGAGCGTGTGGAGCGGCTGACAGAGATGTTTAAGCCTAAGCGAACCATCTATGCCCAAGTGACTTACAATGATATTGCCGGACTGGGCAAGGGCGCAGGCAAGTCGGGTATTAGCGGGCCGTTGCTTAATGCCATTGCCGCCAATGATGCCTTGATGTTGGTCGTGCGCGCCTTTGAAGATGAGAGTGTGCCACACCCTGAGGACACGGTTGATCCAGCACGCGACCTATCCATCATGGAAGCAGAGTTGATTCTCAATGACATGACCACCATTGACCGGCGCTTGGAACGCCTCAAAGGAACAAAGCTGCGTGGCACGCCTGATGAACGCAAGCGTATGGCGCAGGAAGAGGAGTTGCTTCAGCGCTTAATGGCTGCCCTGGACGAGGAGCGGCCATTGCGCGAGGTGGAGATTAGCGAGGAAGAGCGGCGCATGTTGGGCGGCTTTGGGTTGCTCTCTCTAAAGCCGTTGCTGCGTGTCATCAACGCGGGTGATGACGCGAGTGACGACTCTTTTGCCGATTTGGTGGATGAACAGACGTTGGTGCTGCGCGGTAAGTTGGAAGAAGAGATTGCTCAGATGTCACCGGAGGAGGCGAGCGAGTTTCTTGCCGATTTTGGCATCAGCGAGCCAGGGCTAAATCGCGCCATCCGCTTTTGTTACGAGATGCTGGGATTAGAGAGTTTCTTCACCGTGGGCGAGGACGAGGTGCGCGCGTGGACGATTGAGCGCGGCACTCCGGCACCTGTTGCGGCTGGGGTGATCCACAGCGATCTGCAAAAGGGCTTTATCCGTGCTGAGACGATTGCCTACGCTGATCTGATGGCGCTGGGAAGCATGGCGGAAGCACGCAAGCATGGCAAATTGCGCTTGGAGGGCAAGGAGTACATTGTAGCGGATGGAGATATTCTCAATATTCGCTTTAATCTGTAAGCGTGGAAATTAGGCAAGGTGAACGGCGGCCCTTCCTCGGAGCCGGGAACCCTCAGGGTGGCTCCAAGGAAGGATACGACCAACGGGTCTGTGCAGCATCTAATTGGTTGTTTGATAAGCGATGACCTAAACCAGCCCTCTCAAGGGGGCTTTTTGCTTGCCGGAGCGCTTTAGCCTCCAGCCCATGCGCGCAAGTTACAGATTGTAGATCGCACCATATTTGGTGGTGAGATATTCTTGGTAGGGCGCAAGTTGTAGTGCTTCCCCGGTGACACGCTGAACAAGATCTTGCGCTGTATATTTGCGACCGTGACGATAGATATTTTCGCGCAGCCAGGTATGCAGCGGCGCAAAGTTCGCCTGCTCCAACTGGGATGTCAGATCGGGGATGGCTTTTTGTGCGGCAGCGTAGAATTGGCCCGCAAAGATATTGCCCAAGGTATAGCCCTGGAAGGCTCCGCCAATCAGCCCGGCAAACCAATGGACATCTTGTAGCACGCCGTCCCGATCATCAGGAGAGGAGACACCCAGGTATTCTTGATAGCGAGCGCGCCAGAGTTCGGGTAGTTCGGCAACGGTTACCTTGCCTTCAAGCAATTCGCACTCTAGCTCGAAGCGGATAATGATGTGGAGATTATAGGTGACTTCATCGGCTTCAACACGAATGAGCGAAGGTTTGACCTTGTTGATGGCGCGATAGAAGGCGTCGAGATCAACCTTGCCAAGTTGCTCAGGGAATGTGGCCTGGAGTTTGGGATAGTAGTGTTTCCAGACCGCAAGGCTGCGACCTACCACGTTCTCCCATGTGCGCGATTGGCTTTCGTGAACGCCCGATGAAGTACCGTCACCCAACGGCGTAGCGTCATAGCTGGGGTCTGTGCCCATTTCATAGAGAGCATGACCCGCTTCGTGGAGGGTGGCGAAAAGCCCGGCTCCCAGATAGTTTTCTTCAAAACGGGTGGTAATGCGACAGTCGCCCCAGTTAAAGCGCGTCATAAAGGGGTGATGGGTTTTGTCTTGTCGCCCGCGATTGAAGTCATAGCCATAGTCGCGAATCATCTGTTCGCCAAAGGCCCACTGAAGTGATTCGGGGAAGTGCTGGTGCAGTGCCGAGGCGTCGGTTTCTGGCTTGGCTGCGATGGCAGCGACTAGCGGCGTGAGAAAATTACGCAATTCGGCAAAGAGAGGGCGAATGGTCGCGACAGTCATGCCCTCATCCGACGCGTCGATCAAGGGATCGGCAATATGGGCCGCCTCTGGAAAACATTCAGCATAGCGGCGGCTGAGTTCCAGTGTCTTTTCCAGATAGGGACGGACCGTAGCGAAATCGTTGGCAGGGCGAGCGCCTGCCCATACGGAATAGCTCAAGCCAGTATGATTGGCAATTTCACCCATCAAACTGGCGGGAACACGCTTGGCACGGGTAAAGTCGCGGTGTGCCACGCGGATGAGCGCGGCATCGTCGCTGTCAGCCGGTAGTTGATCGGCGTAGGGTAGCAACTTGTCCAATAGCTCGCCTAGCGCCGGATCACTACTGCGCTCGTGGGCAAGCTTTTCTAATGTTGCCATTTGGCGCGCTCGTCCCTCTGCACCACCCGGTGGCATATAGGTGGATTGATCCCACTCTAGGACTTGGGCGGCCCGTTTCAGATCATCGATTTCTTGGAGTCGCGCTCGTGTTTCGTCCAGCGCAGATTCATACAATGTGTTCACTCCTACTCTAATCCTTTTGTAAAGAAGTTATAGTATAGAAGAGCTATCGAAGATCAACAGCGGGTCATGGCGAACAAGATGGATAGCACATGAGAGACTCTACGTCAACCGTCTTGACGATTCAATAGTCTTGACAATAGTCTTGAGTTCAATAGCCTCTATACTTCTCTGCTCAGAGGATTATAGAGTGTGTCCATCATTTGAACAAAGAGCCGTAAAAGCCCTTAGCAATCGCCCGTTGATGAAATAACGTCTGTTACAATGTTCACGAGCGACATGTATCTTTGCCCATCCCCCCGTCGGCGGGGTATACTATTTCAAATGTCGAAGTAATTTTATGCGGAAAGCTGCACCATTATCATCGTGCAGCAGTCTTTTGGGAGGATTAATCCATGAGTGACCAAGTTAAAACGGTGGCCGCGGAGGACGCGCCTAACAACGCCGAAGGTGGAGAGGCGATTGTTCCTACTCAAACCACTTCTGAACAGCCTGAAGCAGTGCAGGCCGAAAGTGCAGTTGAGACTACGCCTGTAGCTGAGGCTGAACCTGTGGTCGAAAGTGCGCCGGTAACTGAGAATGAGCCTGATGCGGATGAAAGCACAGCGCCATCCAAACTAGCTGAATCAGCGTCCGCCGTGACCTCAGCGGTGACCTCAGCTGTAAGTACCGCAGTGCATTCAGTCACCGATGCCGCCGCAACAGCAGCAAGTGCGCTCACATCTGCCGTCAAGGAGCTTGGCTCCGATGCAGACACCGAGGCTTCAGCCACCGAAACAGGTGCAAGTGAGACCAGGGCAAGTGAGTCTAGTACAAGTGAATCCAGCACCGAGGGCGAAGGTAGGTCCTCGAATGTACGCATGCTAAGTGTGGGCCAGCAGGTAACTGGTACCATTAAGCGTATTGCCGACTTCGGTGCATTTGTCGATATTGGGGTAGGCCGCGATGGCTTGATCCATATTTCCGAGCTTTCCGTCCGGCGTGTCGGAAAAGTAACCGATGTCCTTGCCGAGGGCCAAGAGGTCACGGCATGGATCAAGAAGTTGGATCGCGATCGCAATCGCATTAGCCTGACATTGATCGATCCCAATACCAAGACCATCCGCGACCTGAACAAGGATGATCTGGTACAGGGAACAGTAACACGCATTCTGCCCTACGGTGCATTTGTAGACATTGGCATTGGACGCGATGACTTACTGCATGTGCGTGAAATGGGTGTC
>CAMPHP010000350.1 GCA_946885925.1 uncultured Litorilinea sp. | reverse complement strand
TAAATAACCCGATTAAATAACATAATAGGTCACGTCGAACGCAAATCCACATTGCCCTCGGCGCGCACTGCGGCATAGCCCATGTCACTCGTATAGTGGCGCAGCGCGGGATCGCGCCATGCTGCCCACAACGCCACCAATGCCGCGGCAATCCCGCCACTGACAATCGCCAAGGGCGCACCCACCGCAGCCGCCACAATCCCTGCACGTACCTCGCCCAACTGTGGCCCGCCCATAAAGAAGATCATATTCACCCCCACCATACGCCCGCGCAGGACATCGGGTGTCCACATCTGGCGAATTGTGCCGCGGATAATCGAAGAGAGGGTGTCTGCCGCGCCCGTTGTGGCAAAAAGCAGATAGGAGAGGGCAAAGAAGGTCGAGAGGCCAAAGAATGCTGTCCCCAATCCATAAATGGCGATACAGACCAAAAAGAGTGCGCCTTGACGTACAATGTCTCGCCGCATCGAAGCCAGCGTCCCGGCAATCAAGGAGCCAAATGGCTGCGCCGTTGCCAGCAGACCATAGCCACCCGCGCCAATGCCCAATCCCTGATCCGCCACAATTGGTAGCAGCGTGCGCGCCGACCCAAGCACCGTAGCAAAGAAGTCTACCAGCATCGTGCTGCGGATCATGGGGGTGAGAAAGGTGAAGCGAAAACCATCCAGCAAATAGTTGAGGCTGATGCGGCTTTGCGATGGGGCCACGGCACCGCTATAGCGCATTAATGCCAGTGCCACCAGTGCGGGCAAATAGGAAGCAGCGTGAAGCGCATAAATCATCCCAATCGGGCCAGTCTCCAGTAGATAGGCGCTGATCGCCGGACCGCTAATCGTAGCAATCACATTGGTCATCATCACCAGGCTGATTGCATTAGTCAGTTGGGCGCGGGGCACGAGGTTAGGCACAATAGACTCACGCGCTGGACTTTCTACGGCAGATAGTGCGGTAAGTGCAGCGATGACGGCATAGATGGTGGAAACTGTTGCACGCCCAGTAAAGGCACTCCACGCCAGCAGCGCGGCGAACAATGCACCAATTGCCTGCGTCACCATCAGCAGATGCCGGCGATTGCGCGTGTCAGCCAGTAGCCCACCGACTATGCCAAAGGGCAACAGAGGCAGCCAGCGCACGAGCCCAAGACCACCCAACCCTAGCGCGCCGATATTCAGTTCGATCCCCAAAATGGTAAACGACGACGGCACATCCCGTAAGAGCGTATAGATATGCCAGTTGACTGCAATCGTTTGCATTTGCAAGCCGATGGTTGTCGCTAGTTGTGCCGCCCAGATCAACCGGAAATCGCGATAACGAAGGGCGAGCAACCTACCCGATGCGGGAGACGTTGGCGGAGTGGGTTGACCAAGAGGAGCCATACAGTTCTTTCAAGCCATTTTAGTGTAAAGTAGGGATGCAAAGTAGACAGGTGCAGCAAAAAGCGAACAGGGCGAGTTGCCTAGTGATGGGCACCTAGTGATAGGCATTGTGCCGCAATCCATTTGAGAGTGTCCAATAGCCACTGCTCGTGTACAAGTTTCGCTGAAAGCTTCCACCAACGCTATGATTGGAGTATGGCAATGGATCTCTTTGAACAAGCACATCAACAAAGGCTCCAACAGGAAGCACCCTTGGCAGCGCGTATGCGCCCGCGCGTCCTTGACGAGTATATAGGCCAAGCGCATATTATCGGCCCTGGACGATTGTTGCGCCGCGCCATCCAAGCAGACCAGTTGGGCAGCCTGATCTTCTACGGCCCTCCGGGCACTGGCAAGACCACGCTGGCCCAGGTGATTGCCAACACAACCAGCGCCCACTTTATCGCGCTCAACGCCGTCTTATCCGGGGTCAAGGAGATCCGCGAGGCGATTGCCGAAGCGCAAGAGCGCGCAAAACTGCATGGGCAGCGCACCATCCTCTTTGTGGATGAGGTTCACCGTTTTAACAAAGCGCAGCAAGATGCGCTCTTGCCCTGGGTCGAAAATGGCACGGTGATCTTTGTTGGCGCGACCACCGAAAACCCCTACTTCGAGGTCAACAAAGCTCTGGTCAGCCGCAGCCGCATCTTCCAGCTTAAGCCGTTGACCGCGGCCGATTTGCGCGCCATTGTGCACCAGGCACTCCACGATCCAGAACGGGGCTATGGTCGCCTTGCTATTACTCTGGATGATGATGCGTTGGATCATCTGGTAGATATTGCCAGCGGCGATGCGCGCGGGGTGCTCAATGCGCTGGAGCTAGCCGTTGAGACCACGCCACCCGGCCCCGATGGCACAATCCATGTAACGCTGGCAGTGGCAGAGGAGTCGATCCAGCAGCGCGCTGTCCTCTATGATAAAGAGGGCGACTATCACTTTGATACAATCAGCGCCTTTATCAAGAGTTTGCGCGGCTCTGACCCAGATGCTGCCATGTATTGGATGGCAAAGATGGTTTATGCGGGCGAAGCACCCCGCTTTATCTTCCGGCGCATGTTGATCTTTGCCGGGGAGGATGTTGGCTTAGCAGACCCTAATGCGATCCAGGTGGTGACTGCCTGTGCCGCGGCTTTTGAGCAGGTGGGGATGCCCGAAGGGCGTTTTCATCTGGCCCTTGCCGCCCTCTATCTGGCAACGGCCAAGAAATCGAATACTACCTTTGCCTTCTTTGATGCGCTCGACACAGTGAGCAAGGAAGCCGATAGCGGCGTGCCCAACCATCTGCGTGACAAAAGTCGCGACAGTGAAGGCTTTGGGCATGGCGAGGGCTATCTCTATCCACACGCCTATCAGGATCATTGGGTGGCCCAGCAATATTTACCCACATCGTTGCAAGGCAAGATCTTTTACCAACCCTCTGACCAGGGCTATGAGGCGGCAATTCGCCACGAGGTTGCTCGCCGCCGTGAAGCGCAATTAGCTGCCATGCTCGCTGTGGAAGATCGCCCTGGCGACGCCGAAATCCTGACTTTCTCTGCACCCGATTCGATGCGGGATCGCTGGCTGCAACGAACGATCTCCGGGCTGGGCGAACGGTTGGGCGACTTGCGCGACCAGGTGCTCGACAATGCCCATTTGGTGCGCCACAGTTTGGTGCTCGACTTGAAGGCAGGCAGTGGCTTGCTCACATGGGAGGCAGTGCGCCGCGTGCCCGAAGGGGGCGTCTATAGCTTGGCGCGCAACGAGCGCGATGCCGAGGCATTGCGCCAACTAGCGATGCAACTGCCTGAAGCCCAACGCCCCATCGTCTTACACGGTGACTTGAGGGTACTGTCTGATTTGTTGGCAGACGTTGATGGCCCGCGTCACTTTGATGGCATTGTGGGCCATAATGTGCTGGTGGATATGGAAGATAAGGTCGGTGCCATTGCACAGATTGCCACATTCCTTGCACCCGGCGGCACCATCAGTCTTGCCGAACGCATCCCGCGCCACACGCAACGGCTCTATAAATTGATGGAGATGCCCACCTTGGAAAATGAATTGGGCGGCGGACTGGCAGAGCGCCTCGTTGCTGCGGAGGAAGCGATTTATGCGCGCAGCGACGACCCGCTGGTTAGTTGGGATGCAGATGATTTAGCGCGCTTGTGGGAGGCGACTGGGTTGCGCGTGAATTTAACCAGCGAGACTGAAATTACCGAAGCGCGGATCAGTGCGGGATTGCTCACCCGCTGGTTTGGTGATGCGACAGTGGAGGGCCGTCCCAGCTATGCCCAACATTTATCTGCGCTACTCACGCCCGCGGAGATTGAACAAGTACGCGCACTCTACCAGCGCCAACTGCTCAACCAGACGGTAGCTTGGCACAGCCGTACTGCTTACTTAGTGGCGCGTAAATGAAGAGAAAGAACCTACTTCTAAGATCCTTATGGACTGGATGAGGTTTTCCTAGCCGAGCGTATCATAAAGTATTTCTTTAATGTCATCCTTACAAAGGGTAGGCAGGCCCATCTTCTTAGAAAGGTATCGTGCGAGGGTGGTTTTACCCGATGCTGGATGACCAGTAATGAGTACAACAGTGGTAGGTTTCATGGTCAATTGTATATAACTCAAGTCTGAACGGTGTGGAGAGGTGTAAGGACATATTTCTCTTTGCAGAGAAGCACTTGTCCTCTACCATTTAGTATCCCTAGCAGTGGAGCTTTTGGCAACCACTACCGCCTTTATCCTTTAGAACCATCTTGAAGGAACTATTAACACCCATGTACGAAGCTCTAGTCGCCCTGGAATCTACGGTCATCTCCCACGGTCTACCTTATCCGGCCAACTTGGAGCTGGCGCGGCATATGGAGGAGACAGTGCGGGCGACAGGGGCAACGCCGCGTACGGTAGGCATCATCAAAGGCGAGTTGATCGCAGGGCTGAGCGATGAGCAGATTGTCCACCTTGCCACGGCCAAGGAGGTACGCAAGGTTAGCCGCCGCGACCTGCCTGTTGTCGTAGCGCGCAAGTTGGATGGCGCGACCACTGTCGCCGCGACCATGTGGATCGCCCAACGTTTTGGCATTGAAGTCTTTGCCACGGGCGGCATTGGGGGCGTCCACCGCGGCGATGGCACTGACATTAGCGCTGACTTGCAAGAGTTGGCCCAGACACCTGTGATCGTAGTTTGTGCCGGGGCCAAGGCCATTCTGAATCTCCCGGCAACGCTAGAGTATTTAGAGACGCAGGGTGTAACGGTAATTGGCTATCAGACCGACAACTTTCCAGCTTTCTACAGCCGCAGCAGCAATCTACCCGTAGATGTACGTTGCGACAGTCCGGCTGAGATTGCAGCGATCTGGCACGCCAAACGCGAACTGGGGCTTCCTGGTGGTTTATTGGTCACCAACCCCATTCCTGCCGCCGACGAAATCCCCGCCAGTGCCATCGAGCCGGACATTTTGCAAGCAGTAGAAGAA
>CAMPHP010000349.1 GCA_946885925.1 uncultured Litorilinea sp. | reverse complement strand
CGCTTGACTGACACCGTCTACACCCTCCTGCGTGAGCAGATCTTGAGCGGTGCCTTTGCACCTGGCGAACGGCTCAATGTGGAAGCACTGGCCCACCAGCTTAACATCAGCCAGACACCACTCAAGGGAGCGTTAGCGCTCTTAGTAAACGATGGCCTGGTGGAAGTGCAGCCGCGCCGCGGCACGTTTATTGCACAAGTCTCCCCACGGCAGATTTCCGAGTTGGTTGCGATTCGTCGTGCACTGGAGCTGCTCGCTGCCGAAACGATTCTTGACCATGTGACACCAGAAGATATTGCTGAGTTGCGCGGCCTTGTTGAAGCCATCGAAGCCGCTACGTCAGTCGATACCCATTACCGTGGCAACTATGAACTACACAAACGACTGGTAGAACTCAGCGGCAACCAAAAACTAGCAGAGCTATATTCGCAACTGAACGGCCATATCCACATGGCGCTTGTTCATTCCAGCAGCCACCGCTGGCGAAAGCGCGGAGCTACGGAAGCTGCCGAGCATTACGCCATTGTCGAGGCGTTAGCAGCAGGCGACCGGGCAGCCCTACAAGCAGCTATCAGCGCCCATCTACAACGAGCCACGGCATCACTCATGGCCGATTTAGAGGCGCAGGAGAATCGTATTGAGACAAGCAGTGACTAGAAGCAGTGACTAGATAGACCCATATACTATGCAGTGAAGGGCAGCCATACAGGATGCCCGATTTTCAGCCCTGGACAATGCTCCACTCACCCGCCAGTCTACCCAACTGGCACCAGCACGAAGCAGAGTTTCCGCATGAAAATCAGCCAGATTGATGCCTATGAAGTTGTTGTTCCTGCGCGACCTGCTGCGCCGCTATACAGTGCATCATTGGTGTGTTATAGAGAATTAATTCAGCAATATACATTCACAGTAGAAAGCCACACATTCATACCATGAAGATCACCGCAGTAGAGGCCATCATCCTCTTTTCCGAGCATCGCTATACCAAGCAGCAAGGGTTAGAAGTCTCAACCGACGCCACACCCACCATGCGTAAGACTATCTTCACCGACCGCTATGCCGGTGGGCGTCACCTCTGCGTCTATCCGCAAGGCGAGCAGACCGTGATCGTGCGCGTCGAGACTGATGGCGGCTTGGTAGGCTGGGGCGAGGCGCATGCACCCTATGGCCCCACCGTCACCCAGAACTTGATCCTCGATATCTTTGCCCCCTTGGTTATTGGTCAAGACCCTATGCATAGTGAAATGCTTTGGGAAAAGATGTATGCATCTATGCGGCTGCGCGGACATAACACCGGCTTCACCACCGAAGCCATGTCAGGTATTGACATTGCGCTCTGGGATCTGCGCGGCAAGATCACCAACCAGCCTATTTATGCGCTCTTGGGCGGCCCGTATCGCACGGAGATCCCAACCTATGCATCGGGTATCCCAGGCAACAACGACGCCGAACGTCAAGAGTCCGTGCGCCGCTATATCGAGCAAGGCTACACAGGCTTCAAACTCGCCATTGGGCGGCGCGATCTCAACGAAGATTTGGCAACCGTCGCAGCCGTTGCCGAGGCAGTCGGTGATCATGGGCAGCTACTTGTGGATGCCCACGGTGCGTATGACCTAGGCACTGCGGTACAAGTAGGACGTGCCTTGGAAAAGCTAGGCTGTCACTGGTTTGAAGACCCGCTGGTTCCTGAAGACCATACAGGCTATGCCGAACTCTCACGAGCGCTAGACATCATGGTTGTCGCGGGTGAAACCGAATGCAACCGCTTCCAATTCCGCGACCGTCTCGCTGCACGCGCAGTAGACGCCATTCTGCCCGACATCTGTCGCGCAGGGGGTATTACCGAGGGGCAGAAGATCGCCATCTTGGCCGATGCCTATCAAACCTCCTGGGCCGCGCATGTCAGCATGGGGACGATGATTCATGTAGCAGCTGCCCTCCATCTAGGCGCTGCAACGCCCAACTTCCTGGTTTGTGAATTTCACCCCACTCTGACGCGCTTAGGGAATGACCTATTGGTCAACCCCATCGAGCCACATGGAAGCTATATGACTGTTCCCAACGGCCCTGGGTTGGGAATCGAATTGGATGAGGCGCAACTAGAGCAGGTGATTCACAATCGCCGCCGGGTCACATATTCAGCATGACTCTACGGCTGAAGCTTTCCCCTATTTCCGCGTGTAGAAGTTTGCCACGCAGTAAAGCCGTTCGACACGGTATGCCGCCTAATCTAGCAGGCGGCATTTGGGGAGCGCGTTGCTCTGTCGGGTGCCCCCAGGGCGCGTAGGAGTCTCTCTGGTCAACCATCGGAGCAGAGAAATGGGGAGCCCCCAGGGCACGGCATGACAAGGCGCAGACCCTTAACTACGTACCGGATTGAGCCTTGCCAATAGCTCGGCGTTGGTCGGAAACTGCTCAAAGAGCTTGAGCAGTCCATTCATAGCAGCCTTGGGGCTACCCTTTGCCAGCCAGCGTCGCAGCGTTGCCAGCCGCGCCAGTTCTTCGGCGTTATAAAGCTGCTCCTCGCGGCGCGTACCACTTGCCAACAAGTTGATGGCTGGAAAAACACGCGCCTCCGCCAACTCTCGATCCAGCACGATCTCGCTGTTCCCCGTGCTCTTAAATTCCTCAAAGATCAGGTCATCCATCGCTGAACCAGTACCGACCAAAGCTGTGGCAATCACCGTCACAGAGCCGCCGCGCTCGATTTTACGTGCCAAGCCAAAGAAACGCCGTGGCATCTCAAGTGCAGCAGCGTCCACACCTCCGGTCAATGTGCGCCGCGCCCCTGCCCCTTGCAAGTTAAAGGCGCGCGCCATGCGCGTCAGGCTATCGACCAACACCACCACATCATGCCCCATTTCCAACTCTGTGCGGATATGCGCCAGCGTCAACTCAGCCAGCGCCACATGCTCGCGCGTGCTTTGGTCATTGGAACTCGCCAACACCTGCCCTGGCACCGAACGGCGAAAGTGTGTGACCTCCTCCGGACGCTCATCCAATAGGAGCAGGACGATGCGAATATTGGGATCATTGGCGTGGATAGCGGCGGCGATCTGTTGCAGAATGATGGTCTTGCCCGCTTTGGGTGGCGCAACAATCAGCCCGCGCGTCCCCTTGCCAATGGGAGCCACCAGATCCACCACACGCATCGAAGCATCCCCATTAATACCTAGATTAAAGCGCTCATGGGGGTCAACTGCCACCAAACGCGCAAAGGTCGGGCGCGTCTTAAACGCAGCCGGATCAGCACCGCCAATGCTTGTGATCTTTTCCAAGATGACGCCTTGCTTGCCCGACCGCGTCTCGCCTGTTACTGCCGCACCATCTACCAACCCAAACTGCCGTACCAACGCCGCGGGCACGATTGGATCATCGGGTGCTGACTGAAAAGAGATGGCAGGGTCCAATAAGACCCCGCCTCCCTTTTGCGTTCCCTTAAAGACACCGCTAACTGAAGCCATTATTTTGCCTGTACTGTGGCGAGTTCCTGCAAGAGCAGACAATAGCCTTGCTGCGCTCTCTGAAAGCTGCTCAAACGCCAGAACTCATTGGGTGAATGGATATTCTCATCGGGCAGACCAAAGGCAAAAGTCACTGTGTAGGCTCCTAATACCTGTTCAAAGAGTGTCATCACGGGCACGCTGCCACCTGTGCGCGTGTAGTAGGGTGCTTTGCCATACATCTCTTCCAGCACAACATGGGCAGCACGATTGCCAGTATGGTCAGCCGGAGCGAGATAGGGCAGTGCGGCGTTGGGCAGGATTGTTACCGTCACGGTCACGCCAGGGGGCGTCACCCGTTCGATGTGCGCCTTGACCAACTGTGCAATCTGGCTTGGCTCCTGGTCAGCTACCAAGCGGCAGGTGATCTTGGCGTGTGCCTCGCTGGGCAGCACGGTCTTTGTGCCTGCGCCGGTAAAGCCACCCCAAATGCCGTTGACTTCCAACGTAGGCCGTGCCCAAGCACGTTCATGGGTGCTGTAGCCCGCTTCACCATAGAGCGCATCGACACCAAGCCGCTCTTTATACTCATCTGCATCAAAAGGCATTGCGGCAATCTTCGCGCGATCATCCTCTGTCACGGGGCGAACCCGGTCATAAAAGCCAGGTACAGATACAGTCCCTTCCGAATTATGCAGCGCAGCTAAAATCGAAGACAAGACATGGATGGGGTTCTGCACCGTCCCGCCATAGATCCCAGAGTGGAGGTCTTGTTTCGGCCCCACCACGTCCACTTGCAGCGCACACAGCCCGCGCGCACCCACCGATAGCTCCGGCTGGTCTTCTGCCCATTGCCCACCATCGGCACTCACAACCAAATCACAGGCAAAGCGCTCCTTCTGCTCGGCGAGAAAGGGCGGAATCTGTGGGCTGCCGATCTCTTCTTGCCCCTCAAACAAGAACTTGAGGTTCAGCGGCAGTTGCCCCTCTCCCTTGAGCATCGCCTCAACCGCGAGAATGGGTACGAGCATGTTGCCCTTGTCATCCGAAGCACCACGCGCATAAATGCGGTCGCCATCCACACTTGGTGTAAAGGGGGGTGAATTCCACAATTCTTCCGGGTCAGTCGGCTGCGTGTCAAAATGACCGTAGAGCAAGACCGTCGGTTTGCCCGGTGCATGGAGCCAATCGCCATAGACCACAGGATGCCCGCCCGTGGGCAAAATCTCGATATTCTCAATGCCTGCCTGCTTCATGCGCTCCGCCACCCACTCCGCCGCGTCCTGCACATCCCCCGCGTGATCGGGCAGGCTGGAGACACTGGGAATACGCAGAAAGTCCAACAGTTCTTCGGTAAAACGCGCCTGATTGGCGTCAAGATATTCTTGCCAGGAACCCATTGGTTTTGGTCTCCTCTAATAGTTGTCTGAAATAGTTG
>CAMPHP010000348.1 GCA_946885925.1 uncultured Litorilinea sp. | reverse complement strand
TGTAGCATTTGCATCTGTGGCATTTGCATCGGTACGCGTGGGCTCTGCTGGTGGTGTCTGTGCAGAGAGCGTGGGTGAAGCCTCAACGGTCACCGTGAGCGTTAATGTTGTTGTCGGTGATGGCTGCGGCGTGCCGATTGGTGCCAAAGTCTCTGTTACGGTAGGAAGCGTAGCAAACTCCGGTGCCAGTAGATGGCATCGCTGGCATATATCATTGGTGAAACCCTGGTGCGTGACTGGGGCCGGGACAATGTTGCTGTTGACGGCATGGCAGGCCAGACAATTCTCATTGCCTAACAGCGTGTGATTGATCATCGGGATCGCAGTAGCTGCTGGTGCTGCGGTGGCTTCTGCTGGCGGTGGCGTAGGTGTCGGTCCTATATCGGCCAACACCTCCTCCGAAAGACTATGGCAATCGGTACATTCATCCTGGCTATACTCAATGTGATTTTCTGGATAGGCGAACACTTTTTCCGGCCCGTGGCACTGCTGACAGTCCATAGCCTCGACGATGGGATGGGGAATACGCGGCAACCGTCGCTCGGATGGTGTCTGCTCTGGTACGACTTGCGCCAGCACTGCCGGGGCATCAATATTCAGAAAGGTCCACTCGCTAGCATGGCAGCCACTATTGCTGCAAAAACTGGTGTTGCTGGTGCCACCCGGATCACTGACCGTATGGCAATCGTCACATGTGGCGTCAAACCTGAAGCGGTGCTCGGAAATCCACAGACTTTGCTGGTGGGACTCTGGCATCTCCTCCTGCGCCAGACTCACGGCAGTCAGCCTCTCACCTGGTGCACCCTTCTCGGGAATGCCGTGGCATAGATTGCAATCCGCCGGGATGGCTTCACCTTGGTCATTGAGATGGCTGCTGTCATGGCATCGCCAACAGCCGGGGAAATCTTCGTGCCCAACATGGTCAGGGTAGGTATTCCAATACACATTCATGTAAGGGAAGTGTGTTTGTTGAAAGATCGTTTGAACCTGTGCAACGGTTCTCTCGATATCGGTCTGGCGCTCCACATATAGATCGGGGTATCGGGTCTGGTAAAAGTCCTGCAAGACTGTAGCAATCGCGTCTAAGCCTTCTTCTCTGGTTTCATAACGTCGCTCAAGCGCGGCCAGCGATTGTGCTTTGACATAGGGTAGATCGGCGGGGATCAAGTTATTGGTAATAGCATTGTCAAGCACTTCTTCTGGTTTGTGAACCATATGACCATCCCGGCTGTGGCAGTCAATACAATCCATGGTCTTTTTATTTGCTTCTGCGTCTGCCCAGAGCGCAGGATCAGCTCCGCTATCTACATACGTCACCAACTCGCCGTTCTTTTCAACCTGTACCCAGGGGATATCCTGGCGCAACGTATCGGTGGCGATGAAATAAACAGGGTTCGCCACATGCCAGTGCGCCCCTAAACCGCGCCCGGCGACTCTATCTTCTCCGTTGCCAACCTTGAGTGCTAGGAGCAGACGTTGGAAACTGTTCTGTTCATCAAGGGCATATTCATTGTTTGTACGCACTTCGACTGCCTGGAAATTTTCAGGCGTGTGGCACTGCTCGCAGATTTCTTCCGTAGAGCGCATTGTTTCTCTAGGTGAATCAAGCGGGCGGTCATAAAGATGAAGTGGCAAAGTATATAGATATCGCAGCGCTGAGACCTTGTAGTAGATCTTATAGCCAATGCCTGGGCCGACATGACAATCGCCGCAGTCCACATGAGCATGGGCCGAGACGCTGTGAGTGACGATCTCCGGCTCCATTACACTGTGGCAGGTCGAGCAGAACTGAGTGGACTCTGTATAATGTACAGTCTCGTAAGAAACGACAAAAAAGATAAACAGAAAGAGCGCAATCCCGATGACGGCTAGTGTAGCTCTCTGCCAGCCACGCAACGATCGCCAAAATTCGCGCCATCTTCCCATCAGCCATCCCCCTGTTTCGATGCCGCTATTCCTACTTACTCTCTGACCCCTTTTCTGACCCCTGTTGCCAAATTCTGCTCACTAGTCTCATTCCGACCCTGTCGCTGGTGGTCGCGTCATGCCGGTAACGGCCTCTTCTCCACCAATCGCCGCCAGGCTATCTTGTAGGATTTGGAGAATATAGCGGCTGTTGTGGGCAAAGGCACCAGGGTCCTTCTGCACGTATTGATAATTGTAAGCGGTCTGTAGCAGTGTTGGTGTCCAACTTGGATAGCGGTTATCGTCGCTGATCTCATCCTCATCTGCCTCACCGTTGGCATTCGTGTCAATATACCAGTATGGATAGCTAGCTGGTGCATAGGCAACTGGTATGCCAATGGTGTCCGCCGCATAGCTTTGGATCGCAGCCAGCAACTGGTCGTGGACCGTTGCGATCTCACCGGCAATCCCTTCTGTAGTATCGCCGTCGCCATCCCAATCGGTCGTGTCGTCTTCGTCGCGGATATCCGTCAACTCCTGGAATTCGTGACAATCGGCACATTCCGCAGTCTGCACGGTTAAGGCATGAACATTGTGGCACTCGCTACAGGTGTCATATCGTCCCACATGCTCGAAGCGTCCGGCATACTCTTGGCCGTTAAACTGGTAGGCCCCACTGACTTCGCCACCGAAGAGCGTAGCACCTGCCGCAAAGTAATGCGGGTTGACAAAGCGCAGTTCCTCTGAAACCTCGTCATTGCCCACAGCCGCGCGAATGATGGCCGCATTGATGCTGAAGGTGGATTCACGTCCTTGGTGGCAATTCAAGCAGAGATTGCTCTCGGGGTCTTCAAAAGCAACGGTTGCGCCACTGGGGAAGGTGACTTCCTGCACCTCATAGAGAGTAAAGTCCTGTAACTCCTGATGGCAGGTGGTGCATTTCAAAGAACTCGTGGATGGCATGGCAATCGTGGTACCATGCTCAAGCGTAAAGGGCAAGCCACCCGCTGTATGGCACTTGGCACAGCCTGCCGGGGTCAGTTCTTCTTCGTCTACCCAAAAATGATGGAACGCTTCTTGTGTGGGATCAAAGTGCCCTGCATCGTTGCGCTGTGCCTGGGCCATATCTACCGGCTCGGCCAATTGCTCGTTCAACACCTCAATCGAGTCGTAGAGCAGTTGGATGTGGTACTTAGCATTGTGCGCGAATGCACCGGGGTCCTTGAGCGAGGTCTGGTAATTATAGGCCGCCTCTAGTAAACGCGGCGTCCAGGTATTGTAGCGATTGTCCGAGGTGACTTCACCTTCATCCACTGTGCCACTGTTATTCGTATCAATGAAGTAGTACGGGTGCGTTGCTGGATCATAGACAATTGACTGGGTGAGCACCTCGCTGGCATAGAGTTGTATGGCTTGATACAATTTCTCTCGTAGGCCCTCTAGTTCGTAGTAGATGCCTTCTTCGATATCGCCGTCACCATCATAGTCATTCAAAGAACCTTGCATACGCACATCGCGTAAGTCTTCGACATTGCTCACGTCATCATGGCAGGTCGAACACTCCTCCACGCGCACCTCTAGCGTATGCGGGTCGTGACAGTCGGCACAGAACTCGTACCCTGGGGCATGCTCAAATTTGGGCTGGTAGCGGCGATCTGCAAATTCAAAGCCACCGTGGACTTCGGAGCCAAAGAGTGAAGCAGCGGCGGCATAGTAATGGATGTTGATAAAACTCAGATCGGCGCTAGGCGTATCAGGCTGGTCGGTGAGACCTACTTCTTCAATCGCTTCCAGCACTTGCGTTGTGGATGCACGTCCCTGGTGACATACCATACAGCGCGCTGAAGGATCTGCCACTGAGACAGTGGCATTGGAAGGAAAGGTGACGCTGACCAGGTTGGAGGCTGCTTGGTTGTGGCAGGCAACGCACTCGACCACAGTGCCCGTAGGATGCGAACTATCTACTATGCCCGCGTCCGTGCCATCCGCGCCCAAGTAATCCTGATAGCCCGGCGTACTGTGACAACGGGCGCATTGCATCGGAACTTCGGGCGGATCTTCTTGGTTCCAGTGAGTAAAGGCTTCGGCAGTGATATCAGCGTGGGGCGATGCCAGCCAAGCCGTGATAAAGGGCACTTCCACTGTCAGTTGCCCCGTGCTAACCACAGGCTCTCCAGCGTTGGGCCTTTGGGGTGTCCCCTGTGCCCAAGTGGCTGTTTGATCAACGGAGGCAAAGGCGCTGATGAGCACAATCAGGAGGAGCAGCGCCATTCCTATCCCACAATAAACGCGTTTCATCACGCCTCCTTTCCTTTTTAGGCTACCTATTTCCTAGAAGCGCGAAACCAAATTTGTGCTTTGAACAATCAGATGCAACTAACCAGATGCAAGCGACCGTTGAGGAAACGGTATAACAAAGAGCAGAGCTTCTATCACTCTTCCCTTGAACTCTAGGACGTGATATGCCTTTGTCCGGTAGGGCCAGTTTTCAGGATGAAATACAATGTTTATTGCAGCGATGTGCGTGATGACGAATATGGGCTGGCTTTTCCGACTAATCGTGAAAATGACTGACGCAAATAGATGAATTGTGGAAGTTCGGCGCTGTTTTAGATAATATCCTCATTATCGTCTTGTGTTTGCGCTATTGTCAATAGCGCATTTTTTATCATCGTAGAAGAAAGCCGCTCTTCTATTCTTTTCCCTCACTGCTGAGAAGCCCTGTGTGATTTCCTCTAATCATTGACGATAGGGATAGTGCATGTTATAAATCTAAACACAGGTTAGAGCATGTCACCCAGCCCAAAAGATAAATTCAAGAAGCAGATTAAGGAGTCCAACATGCAGTTTGCCGAGCTTCAACGTGGCCTAGCGACCGTCGTGGCTATTCCCATTACACCGTTTGCTGCTGATGGCAGTGCCGATTCGAGACCTATGCCCGCTTGCTTGAGCGCATGGTGGATAATGGCATTACCG
>CAMPHP010000347.1 GCA_946885925.1 uncultured Litorilinea sp. | reverse complement strand
CGTTCGTTTCTGCGTTTACCGAGTACCAGACAGGGCACGAACCAACTACTGATCGCACTGCTGCTCGCAGCGATCTTAGTCGTCATGGCAATATTGCAGAGCCGTCCCCAAACGGTGGAACCCTATGACCCCGGTGATACCAGCAGCACAGGTCTGCGTGCATTGGTTTTATGGCTAGAGGCGTTGGGCCACCCTATAACCATCAGTGTGCCGCGTAGTGGTCTGCCTTCTGGCCCTGGTCTGCTCTGGATCCATCCCGCAGCTCAATTGAATTCTGACGCTTATTCCGAGGCAGATGTAGCCTTGACCTATGAGTGGGTCCGGCGCGGCGGAACATTGGTGCTTGTTGGTCCAGCCGATTCCTATACGCCGCTGGCGCAGCGCTTTGGGGTGGAGCAGATCCAAGACCTGAGTGGCATCATTGCCAACGTACGTCAGGTGCAGCCGTTATTGCCTGACCTACCCGCTACCTTAGAGTCGGTCTATACCACGCGTGCTTTGAGTTTTGGGAATGAACGCGCCGTTATCCCTGTACTAGCCCACGTCAACGGTGATCCGGTAGTCGCCATCCAACTGATTGGCGATGGCGTGGTCTGGCATCTTGCCGAGGACTTTGCGCTCACCAACCTTAACCTACGCAACGAGCAGATCGCCATGCTGCTCCCTGCCATACTACGCACGGTCCCCGCCAACGCGCCTGTCATCTTCAGCACGCACCATCTGGTACGCTACCACCCATCAGAAAATGAGCTAGCCACGATCTCGACCTTGCAAGATTGGCTCTACACCACACCTTTTGGTCAAGCGTTGTTAGTGACCATGCTCGTGCTGTTTGTCTTCTTATTGTTGCAGGGCAGACGGCTGGGGCCACCCGTGCCTGCGCTCACCGCCACACGCGCGCGTGAAGCCGCCGAGTATGTAACTGCCCTCGCTGGTTTGCAGCGGCGAACGCGCCAGCCACGCGTGGTGGCGGCTCACTATCACCAGCGGCTCAAGAGTGCCATCGGCAAACTTGCCCAACTACCCGCCGATCTACCCGATGCGGAGTGGTTAGCCCAGCTACGTCGTGCCGAAGTGCTTACGCCAGCGCAACTGGCACAAGTCGAAGAATTGTTAAGCGGCTATGCCCAGGCTGATGACGACGCTGACCTGATCCGGCTTGTCCAAGCTACCGATGCCCTGTTGGCCTCGCTGCCACGGGCTACTCTCTATACTACGCAACTTGTGAGGTGATTGTGTCTCTCGTAGAACTCTTTGCCAAGCTACGCACCGAAGCCGCCAAAGTCATCGTCGGTCAAGAAGAGGTCTTTATGCAAATTGTGGTGGCGTTTCTTGCTGGCGGTCATGTCCTCCTCGAGGGTGTACCCGGTACAGCCAAAACACTGCTCGCCAAGACCCTCGCTCGACTTATCAACACCGATTTTGGCCGAGTCCAATTCACTGCCGACCTCATGCCCAGCGACATTGTTGGTACGCAAGTCTTTGAACTGGATGCAGGACGCTTTCACCTCAAGCGCGGCCCAGTCTTCACCAACATCCTCTTAGCGGATGAGATCAACCGCGCCCCCGCCAAGACCCAATCGGCGCTGCTGGAAGCGATGGAGGAGCGCCAAGTCACCATCGACGGTGAGCGACATCCCCTGCAAGATCCTTTTATGGTCCTAGCCACGCAAAACCCCGTGGAATACGAGGGAACCTATCCTTTGCCCGAAGCTCAGCTTGACCGCTTTCTTTTCAAGGTGTTGGTGGATTACCCGCCTGCCGTTGTGGAAGAAGAGGTACTGCGCCGCTATCACCAAGGATTCAATGCCCATGACCTGGATGCCACCGGGCTAACGCCTGTCATCCAGCCCACCGATCTCCCTGCTATCCGCGCCGCCATCAACAGCATCACGGTAGAAGATGGCATCCTGCGCTATATCACCGCCCTTGCGACTGCCACCCGCCGCAGCCCTGATCTCATCTTGGGCGGCAGTCCCCGCGCCAGCATTGCCCTGCTGCTGGCATCCAAGACCTACGCCGCGCTCCAAGGCCGCGACTATGTGACACCCGACGATATTAAGGCCGTGGCACCACCTGTCTTCCGCCATCGTATCATCCTCCGCCCCGAAGCCGAGATCGAAGGCTTGAATGCCGACGCCGTGCTGCGCCGCCTGCTGGCAGGAGTAGAGGTGCCGCGCTAACGGGTGATAGCGCCCTAGATCTATGCTACAATAGCACGACACGCGAGACAGAGGTGATAGCGAAACGATGCTTGCGAGGAAAGATTGACTTGCAACACTGTATGATGTATCGCGATTAAGCTGGGGAAACGCACAGAGGCTTCAGTATGCATTATAGGAGGAATATTATGGGCATCCTTATTTCAGATACGGAGCTAGTGGAACGCATTCAAGAACTTGCCGAGGAACAGAGGCAATCTCCACAAGAAGTCATAGCAGCGGCCATAGAAATCTATGCATCCAAGCAGGAGCGCGATGAGAATGGCTTCTGGGAGTCTATTATTGGACTTGGGAGTTCCGGTGATCCTACGTTTGCGGAACGTGACGAGGAAATCTTGGCAGAAGACATCGATCCAATACGAGGATGGGGATCGCCAAGTGACGATACCGATACTACTCGACACTAGCTGTTTGTTAGCGATGGTAGATACTACTTCATCAAGTCATCGCTCCACCGTTGCTATTATACGTAGTAGGAAGTATCGACGCATTATCCCGGCCCCTGTGCTGCCAGAGGTAAGCCATCTTCTGAGCAGACGTATGGGGCACAGCGTTATGCGAAGTTTCTTTGCCAATCTCGCAATTGAAAAACCTCCAATCGAAGATCTAATGTCGCAAGATTATGAACGCGTTGCTTCTATTCTACGCGAGTATGCCGATCTTCGATTAGACTTTGCTGATGCGGCTATCCTGTCTCTTGCAGAGCGATTAGAGGTTCAACATATTCTGACCCTAGATCGACGCGATTTCCGTGTATTGCGCCCAAAGCATTGTGAATATCTTGAGCTACTGCCCTAGACCTACCATCTGATACAGGAGAACTCGCCCATGTCCGTGCACCCACTTGCTGGCAAGCCTGCCCCACGCGACCTGTTGATCAATGTCCCGCGGCTCATCTCTGCCTATTACACCGAAAAGCCCGACCCGTCCAACCCAGCGCAGCAGGTAAGCTTTGGCACATCAGGCCACCGCGGCTCATCGCTAAAGGGAACGTTCAACGATGACCACATTGCCGCCATTTGCCAGGCGATTGTCGAATACCGCGCCAGCGCAGCCATCACGGGGCCACTCTTTTTGGGCATGGACACCCACGCACTCTCCGCACCAGCCCACGCCACCGCAGTAGAGGTCTTTGCGGCAAACGGTGTGGAGCTCTACATTGATGCCGCAAGCGGGTATACGCCGACCCCCGTGATCTCCCATGCCATCCTTACCCACAACCGTGCGGGCGCAACTGGCGGCAAGGCTGACGGTGTTGTCATCACTTCCAGCCATAACCCGCCGGATGACGGTGGCCTCAAGTACAACCCACCCGAGGGCGGCCCAGCCGATACCAGCACCACCAAGATCATCCAAAAGCGCGCCAACGAAATTTTGGCGGATGGTAACCGCGCAGTCAAGCGCATTCTCTTGGCAAAAGCACGCGCCGCATCCACCACCCATGCCTATGACTACGTTACCCCCTATGTAGCCGATCTGGGTGCAGTGCTCGATCTACAAGCCATCGCCACAGCAGGTATCAGGATAGGCGTCGATCCAATGGGCGGTGCCAGCTTGGCGTATTGGGATCCCATTGCTGAACGCTATGGAATCAACATCGAAATCGTTAACCGCGCCATTGACCCCACCTTTAGCTTCATGACGGTAGATTGGGATGGACAGATCCGCATGGACTGCTCCTCACCCTATGCGATGGCAGGGCTCATCCAACTCAAGGATCGCTTTGATATTGCATTTGGCAATGACCCCGATGCCGACCGCCACGGGATTGTCACGCGCAGCGTGGGCTTAATGAACCCCAACCACTATCTCGCTGTAGCAGTCTGGTATCTCTACCAACATCGCCCAGAGTGGAGCGCCGAGGCTGCAGTGGGTAAGACATTGGTCTCTAGCGCCATGATCGACCGCGTAACTGACCATCTAAATCGCCGCCTCTACGAGGTGCCTGTGGGCTTTAAGTGGTTTGTGGATGGGCTGCTTGACAGTTCCTTGGGCTTTGGCGGCGAAGAGAGCGCCGGGGCTTCTTTCTTGCGTTGCAATGGCACGGTTTGGACCACGGACAAAGATGGCATCCTCCTCGATCTATTAGCGGCAGAGATTCTTGCTACCACAGGACGTGACCCCGGCGAACAGTATCACGCCCTTGAAGCTCAATTCGGTAGTCCCGTCTATGCGCGTATTGATGTGCCTGCGAATGCTAAACAGAAGCAAGTATTGGCAGCGTTGACGCCCGATCTCGTCAAGGCAGACTTTCTAGCGGGCGATCCGATTAAGGCCAAACTGACCCACGCGCCGGGCAATGGTGCACCGATCGGCGGTCTCAAAGTGGTAACAGATTTTGGATGGTTTGCTGCACGACCATCAGGAACTGAAGAAATTTACAAAATTTACGCCGAGAGTTTTCGCAGCAATGAGCATCTATCCCAGATCCAAATCGAGGCGCGAGCGATTGTTGAAGCGGCATTTAGGGCAGCAGGAGTGTAAATCCACATTTTGATGCATATACACACTTTATCAACACCATAAATAGACTAAACAAATCACGTCACTAACATAAAATACAACAAAGATTTCCATTCTTAATCTTGCAAGCCAAAAATAATTCAGCCTATACACTCCTCATCAACCTAATCAACAACTCTCTACAAGATATAGGATGGCCG
>CAMPHP010000346.1 GCA_946885925.1 uncultured Litorilinea sp. | reverse complement strand
CCAAGCAGGTGGTCGCGCAGGAGGAGCAGGTGGCGGTGTGGGTGTCCGCGGCCCTGGTGAAACCCAGTTGGAAGTTGACCGCCGCGAAATCAGCCGCCGTATCGCCTTCCTCAAGCGTCAGTTGAACGAAATTCGTAAGCAACGCAGCCAATATCGCCGCCAACGGCGCAAGACCGCCATGCCTATCGTGGCGCTCGTTGGCTACACCAATGCTGGCAAGAGTACACTGCTCAATGCGCTGACTGATGCCCATGTGCGTGCCGAGGATCAACTCTTTGCGACTCTAGATCCCA
Source organism: uncultured Litorilinea sp. (assembly GCA_946885925.1). The sequence goes on along the minus strand of CAMPHP010000346.1, from coordinate 4,605 downwards.
CAACGCGCCGTGCTGTCCTGCCAAGTGGTCATGAAGTCTTGCTAACCGACACGGTAGGCTTTATCCAAAAGCTGCCCACCGAACTGGTTGCAGCCTTCCGCGCCACCTTGGAAGAAGTGACCGAGGCCGATGTGTTGATTCATGTCGTGGATGCTTCACATCTCAATGCAGAAGGGCACATTGCCGCAGTTGAGGATGTCTTGGAAGATCTTGATGCGGGCAGCAAACCCCAACTCATGGCCTTTAACAAGATCGACCGGTTGAACGGCGACGAGCGTGCTATGGAAGCGTTGCAAGAAATTACAGAGGACTACGATTACGCCGTTCCGCTCAGTGCTGCTACAGGGGAGGGCTTGGATCAATTGTTGACCGCGCTTGATACTTTGCTGCGCGAGCGCATGGTGCCAATGGATTTCCTGATTCCCTATAACCACGGTGAACTGGTCAACCTCGCTCATACCCACGGCTTTATCGAACAGATCGAGCATCTTGAAACAGGCACACATCTGCGCGGGCGCATTCCCATCGAACTTGCCAGCCGCTATGCAGGCTTCTGGTTTAACCCCCAAGAAGCTTTTGGCGATGAGTCTGCCGGTGATGCTGAACCCCTAAATTCGCGCTATGCCATAGATGAGTCCGCAGAAGACGACTGGGCACATAGCGAAGAAGATGAAGAATGGATCGATGAAGGAGAAAACATAAAAGAGGATAGAGAATGAGCAAACCTCAAGTAGTGGTCACTCGGCGTATTCCCAGCGCAGGACTGGATCTCGTCCAGCAGGCGAGTGACCTCCGCTTATGGGATTCCGACGAGCCGATTCCTCGCGACATTCTACTTGAATGGATTCAAGGAATCGATGGCCTCTACTGTTTGTTGACGGAACGGATCGATGATGAGTTGCTAGATGCGGCAGGGCCAAACCTCAAGGTCGTCAGTACGCTCTCGGTTGGCTATGACCATATTGACTTAGCCGCTTGTGCCAGGCGTAATGTCGCCGTGGGCAATACGCCCGGTGTCCTTACCGATACCAGCGCAGATCTCGCCGTGGGATTGCTCTTGGCAACCGCCCGCCGTATCCCCGAAAGTATTGATGCCGCGCGCCGGGGCGAGTGGACAACCTGGAAGCCCGAATGGATGGCGGGCTATGATGTCTATGGCAGCACGGTGGGCATTGTAGGATTGGGGCGCATTGGTACTGCTGTTGCCAAACGATTGCGCGGTTTTGACTGTCGCATCCTCTATAGCAATCCAACCCCTAAGCCAGAGGTAGCCGCTTCTGTGGGTGCAGAATATGTGGACCTGGATACGTTGCTTGCGGAAAGCGATTTTGTCTCAATCCACACAGAACTGAACGACCAAACCAAGCATCTGTTTAATGCCGATGCCTTCCGCAAAATGAAGCGCACAGCCATCCTCATTAATACAAGCCGCGGCGGCACAGTTGATCAGGAAGCCCTATATCATGCACTGGTCAACGGCGAAATTGCCGCCGCGGGTCTTGATGTGACAACGCCGGAACCTCTGCCCGTGGATCATCCTCTATTCACCTTGCGTAACTGTGTCATTCTGCCGCACATTGCCAGTGCGTCCTACGCCACTCGTACAAAGATGGCGGTACTCGCCGCGAAAAATATCATCGCCGGGATACAAGGCCAACCACTGCCTCACCCGGTCAAAGCAGCATAATAAAGCAGTATGCTGAGACAATCCGGTGAGGCCTAGGGCAACACAGTACAAGAGCTAAGATGAGACGTAAAGGTAAGGCGAAAAGGTGAGGCGAAAAGTTAAGACGTACTTCTTGGAAAATCCATGAACCAGGGTGCATAATGCTAAACAGACATTTGCCTGGGCCACAAGGTGGTACCCTGGCTGCGACCCATCTATTTTCCCTCGGTGGTTAAGCGGCATCCATTTTGCCCACCACCTCCATTAATCGCAATGCTAGCCAGGAGAGATTAATGACTCAAAACACGCTGACGGTGACGGACAACCGCACCGGCAAAACCTATGAAATTCCGATTGAAAACGAGACTATTCAGGCCGCAGCCTTGCGCAAAATCAAGGTCAATCCCGATGATTTCGGGCTGATGACCTATGATCCCGGTTACGGCGCAACTGCGGCCTGCAAGAGCACCATCACCTATATTGATGGCGACAAGGGCATCCTGCAATATCGCGGGTATCCCATTGAACAACTCGCTGAACAAAGCACCTTCCTTGAAGTCGCCTATCTGCTCATTTGTGGTGAGCTTCCCAATAAGACTCAATATGATAAATGGGTGCATGATATCATGCACCACACCTTTTTGCATGAAAACTTAGCACGGATGTTAGAGGCGTTCCGCTATGATGCTCATCCGATGAGCATGTTGATGAGTTCCCTCTCGATCATGTCTACTTTTCACGCAGATGCAAAAAATGTTGACGATCCAACATCTCGCAACCGTCAAATTTTGCGTATCATCGGCAAGCTGCCCACGGTTGCAGCCTTTATCTATCGCCATCGCATTGGCCGCCCCTATAATTATCCGAATAGTGACCTGAGCTATACCGCTAACTTTCTCTATATGTTGGACTATATGCACCAGACCCATTACGAGGTCAACCCGGTCTTAGCCAAGGCACTGGATGTTCTCTTTATCCTGCATGCCGACCACGAGCAAAACTGCTCGACCGCGGTCATGCGCAACATCGGTTCAGCCAAGTCCGACCCCTATAGCGCCATGTCTGGTGCAGCCGCAGCCCTCTTTGGTCCCCTCCACGGTGGCGCAAACGAGGCTGTCGTAAAAATGTTAACAGAAATCGGCTCAGTGGATCAGGTACCGAATTATATCGAGCGTGTCAAAAAGGGTGAATTCCGGCTGATGGGCTTTGGGCATCGTGTCTACAAGAACTATGACCCCCGCGCCCGCATCATCAAAAAGATTGCCTATGATGTCTTTGAAGTGACAGGGACAGACCCGCTCTTGGACATTGCAATTAAGCTAGAGGAAGTAGCGTTGAGTGACGATTATTTCATCTCGCGCAAACTCTATCCAAATGTAGATTTCTACAGTGGCATTATCTATCGGGCAATGCGCTTCCCTACAGATATGTTTACGGTCTTATTTGCACTGGGGCGCGCACCAGGCTGGTTAGCCCAATGGAACGAGTTACTCACAGATCCCGATCAGCGAATTGCCCGCCCACGTCAGATCTATCTCGGTGAAAGAGATCGCGATTACGTCCCGCTAAGCCACCGTTAAATCATCGCTAAACTGAGGGCATTGGTGTCTATGGCCCGCATTCTCGTTGTTGATGACAATGCATCCATGCGCGAGGCCGTTTGCGAAATGTTGGAACAAGTCGGCTATGTGACTGTCGGTGCGGAAAATGGCCGGAACGTTGCCCAAATTCACCGCAACGATCCGGTCGATCTCATCATAACGGATCTCTTTATGCCAGATACCGATGGACTTGAGATCATCTTCCAGTTTCGCCGCGAGTTCCCCGAGGTCAAGATTATCGCAATTTCTGGAGGCGGTACGCGCGGGCTTGTGGAACTTCTGACAGTCGCAAAAAAGATGGGGGCCCAGCACGCCTTACTGAAACCTTTTGCCTGGGAGGAATTGTTAGCGGCGGTCAAAGAACTGCTCCCTCTCAAGCCGACTGAATGAGTCACCTCAAGGCGCTCTGATAAGGGAACGCACACTCTGTCACTCCGCAGGAGTCTCTCTGCTCTGCCGTCTTGCACCAGTGAGATACCTGCGGCATGACAGACGCACACCCGCCCCTTGTTATTCCTCATCATCCAGCCGATCACTTTTCGCCTGATCCAGTACCTGCCGCACCGCTGTTGTCAACTGCTTTACAGTGAAGGGCTTTTGCAGCCACTCCACAATCCCCTGCTCCAAAAGAGCGCGACCTCCATTTTCTAATGGGTAGCCTGTCATAATCATCAAACTGACCTTAGGATTTTCAGCGCGTACCCGTTGGTAGAGTTCCATCCCGCCCATCTCCGGCATGACAAGATCGCTGATGACCAACTGGATTGTATCGCGATATTGGTGAAAGAGATCAAGCCCGACTCGCCCATCCGCCGCAGCCAATACACGATACCCCATCATCTCCAAAAGTGCAGCGGTTGCCTCCCGCGCTGGGTCATTGTCTTCCACCAGCAAAATCGTCTCACTGCCTTCACCAAGGTACTCATTTGCATCGCTCTCTGTCGTAGCAGACTGAGTGCCAACCCACACCGGCAAAAAGAAGCAAATGCTTGTTCCCTTGCCAACGTCGCTGTGCGCCGTCACCAAGCCGCCATGTTGTTGGATAATGCCATAAACCTGAGCTAATCCCAGCCCTGTTCCTTTGCCAATATCCTTGGTCGTAAAGAACGGATCAAAGATATGGGGTAGATACTCTGGTGGAATCCCTTCGCCACTATCTGTGACGCAAACTTCGAGCCATTCACCCACCTTTAGCCCAGTCACGACAGGGGTCTCACCCACACGCACAACAACAGAACGCAGCGAAATTTTTAACTCCCCCCCATTAGGCATGGCATCTCGCGCATTCACAGCCAGATTAGTCAATACTTGCTGAAGGCTATTTGCCTCTGCAAAGAC
>CAMPHP010000345.1 GCA_946885925.1 uncultured Litorilinea sp. | reverse complement strand
TAATGTGCCATCGGGAAGGAGACGCAGCAAGAAAATGTCGTTGCTGCCTTTGCTCCCTGCGCGAAAGAGTTCAGGACCGGGGTCTAAGTCTGCTTCACCGCGGAAGCTGCCGACCACACCGATTTGGTTCATGCCATCCACAACGATGTCATTAATGCGAACCTGATCGTTGCCCTTGAGCATCTGCGCCCAGATCAAGTTGCCTGCAGGACCATATTTGGCTATGTAGCCGCTATCATGCGAGCCGCCGTTTAGCACATGCTCACCCGAACCCGGGTCAAAATCTAAGTTGCCGCGAAAGACGCCTGCCACAAAGATTTCCCCAGCATTGCTATAGCTCACTGCCGTTGCTTGACTCTCCAAGCCGTTCCCCAAGCGATGGGCCCATTGGGAATCATCCTGTGCATAGGCGGTTGAGGGACTCCACAAAAACGCAAAGCCCAGAACAAAAACCGTCAGAGCTGCGCGCCAACGGTATAGAATGTGCATCATAGAACTCCCCTTACTCATCATCTATTCCAGGGCAATCCCTGTTGGCAAAGGTCAGAAATCGGAGCTTGTGCATGGCAAATGGGTCACACCTATACGCAAGATACGACTGCTGCTGGTACAGCAATTGCGAATCGACTCATTCGTATGGGGCCAATCATAGAGGATTGTAGACAGGAGAGCAAGATATTGCGGGGCAGCGTGGGGCCGTTTCAAGACGCCAACTCACGTCATACGCAGCAGAAGTTAGCTATCTCTTCTTTGCACCAGATTCAACCCGCTGAGGTCGTAAATTTCAGCCCAACAATGCCCGCGATGATGAGCAGAATACAGAGAATACGCGCCACGTCGCGCGGTTCACCAAAGAAGACCATGCCGAGAATTGCGGTGCCAACCGCACCAATGCCTGTCCAGATGGCGTAGGCAGTGCCAATGGGCAACACGCGCAGCGCCTGACCAAGCAAGACAAAGCTGCCGATCATGGCGATTACCGTAAAAATGGAAGGGGTCAGTTTGGTAAAACCTTCCGTATATTTTAAGCCGATTGCCCAAGTGACTTCTAAAAGTCCGGCAATCACGAGATAGAACCAAGCCATCAGGAATCTTCCTTTTAAGTGTGTAAACCGATTGTTAACTCAATAACCAGCATATCTAACCCCATCACGCACCACCTGAAGGCACCTTTGTAAGTTTGCCCATCAACTCGCCCAGAGCCTCGCGCCGTGCGGCATCGGGTGGGGCCAAGTCAAATAAAGCGACGAACCACAAGCCATCGGCGGCGATGCGAATCAAGGTCGCCAGGGTTGGGTCGATGCCATCCTGCTCCAGCTTGCGCTGCCACATGGCAAAGTGCTCCTTGACGATTGGCAGCAACGTAGGACTAGATGCAGCAGCAGCCAAGAGCTTGCTACGAAACGATTCCGCTTTTGCTACATCGATCAAGGTAGCCTGGACATAGGCACGTGCCCAACGGCCCGGTGCTTCTGGCTCCTGCGCCAACACCTCCTCCATCGCCAAGGTGAACTCATCCAACATCTGGCGCACCATCCCTTCGATCAGTGCATCCTTGTTGGGAAAGTGATAAAGCAGCCCACCCTTACTCACACCCGCGGCCTGTGCCGCAGTTTCTAAGGTCAGCCGCTCCACCCCCTCGCTTTCGACCAAATGGTTCGCTGCGGTCAGAATACGAGTCCGTGTGTCTGTTGTGCCACGAGCCATTGCATTGCCTCTTTAATTCTCATCCTAACTCCCTTTTCCATACTCCAACCCAAAAGACCAACTATACCGTCTGGACGGTATAGTTGTCAAATTATACACCTCTTTGAATGGAACCAATTACCCGATTGTGAGGTTATAGGCTTGGGGGCTACAATCAGACCTAAACATCCACGTCCATCGATCAGGAGCCGTTATGCTTCACATTATTGACAGCCACGTTCATGTGGCATCCAATTGGTATGAACCCGTCGAAACCTTGCTTTACCACATGGATGCCAATGAGGTAGAGCATGCCGTTCTCGTCCAACAAGGAGGGCAGTTCGACAACAGCTATCTTCTGGAATGCGCACGCCGCTATCCAGATCGGCTTTATGCGGTGGTCTTGGTGGATGTGAACAGCCTTGATGCGGAGCAGCAGTTGAGGGATCTGGCGGAGCAAGGCGCACATGGGCTGCGCTTGCGCGCTACGGATCGTTCGCCAGGTGATGACCCGCTGGCAATCTGGCGACAGGCCGCGGCGTTGGGGCTGCCAGTTAGCTGCTCAGGCCCCGTTGATGGCTTTATAGACCCTGCTTTTGCCCAACTTGTCGAGGAATTACCTGACGCCACGTTTGTTATCGAACACATGGGATCGGTAAATCCACCTGGAGCAGAAAGCGCGCCCTATCCACTGCATAGGCAAGTCTTTGCGTTGGCGCGCTATCAAAATGTGGCTATCAAATTTCATGGGCTGGGCGAAATTTGTCCCAAGTTGCAGCCTTTTCCCCAGCCCTTTCCTTTTGATCGCACCTATCTTGCACTCTTTGACCTGGCTTATGAAGCCTTTGGTGCAGAGCGTATGCTATGGGGTAGCGACTTCCCGCCAGTCTGCGGGCGCGAAGGCTATGCGAACGCGCTGCGCTGGCCCCAAGAGCATTTCGCCAAATTACTTGTGATAGACCAGGCAGCACTCTTTGGCGAGACAGCGCGCCGCATCTATGGCGAGCTAGGTTAAAACCACCGCAACTTATCAATCACATTCTGGAGTGGTTCACCAGCCAGAAAGCGACGGAGATTCTCGTGCAAAAGGCTCATGCGCCGGCTTGGGATGTGGGGGCTATTGACACCAGAAGCCATATGAGGGGTGATGATGACGTTCTCCATTTCCCACAGTGGATGATCGACGGGAAGTGGCTCGATCTCAAAGACGTCCAGCCCTGCTCCGGCGATGATACCCGTCTGTAAGGCTGTCGTCAGATCGGCCAAGTCTACCACGATGCCGCGCGAGACATTGATGAGATAGGCGGTGGGCTTCATCCTTTGCAGGCGGGGCAGGGTTATGAGTTTTGCTGTCTCGGGTGTATGGGGTACGCAAAGCACTACGAAATCGGCTTCGGCGAGTAGATGATCTAGCTGATCGCTACCCCATAGTTCAGCTACATAATCAGGCTTGGAACGCGCTTTGGCATCCACAGCAAGGACACGCATCCCCAAAGCATGGCCGCGACGTGCAACCTCGTTGCCAATACCACCCAACCCTACTACTCCTAATGTCTGGTCAGCTACATGGAGGAATGGCAAGCCTGTTTGCCACTGGTGGGCCAACTGGTGTCGTACATAGAGGTGCATCCCGCGGGCGAACATGAGCACAAAGGCAATAACGTGGTCAGCAATTTGGTCGCCGTAGATACCTGCCATGTTGGTCAGGATAATATCGCTATTTGCAAGTTCCGGGAATATATAACGTTCGAGGCCAGCGCCAGACGTTTGTACCCAACGCAGCTTTCTCGCTTGAGCCATGAGGCCGGGAGTTAGCCTGCCATACATGGCGTCAGCATCTTCAATATGGGCGTAAGCCGTGGCTTCGTCGGGTGCATTGATGAATGTAACATCCCTAGCGATATTTTGTAATTGCGCCAGGTCACTCTCATTGATGGGTGGATAGATGAGGAATTTCACGCTGTTTCTGTCCAATTATCCAAGTGATGAAATGAGGCCACCGCATGCTTTTCGCAAAGAGCCAAAACGCAGAGACAGACCGGATTTCTGCCGGAGATCCGGTCTGTCCTTCTCGAAGAATGGGCTAAACTAGATGGGGTTTGAGCGCGTCTTGGTCGAATTCGATGCCTAAGCCTGGGCGGTCCGGTACGGTTAGGTACCCGTTTTCTACCACCAGAGGGTCTTTGAGAACATCATTGCGCCAGGGAATGCGGCTGGGTGCGATGAACTCTTGAATAAGGGCATTCGGAATAGCGGCCATAACATGCGCCGCGGCCATAATGCCGACTGGGCCCTTTGTATTATGGGGTGCAATGACCACTTGATAGGTTTCAGCGATGGCTGCCACTTTCTTCATCTCCGTGATGCCACCGATATAGACAATGTCTGGTTGGGCTACATCTACAGCTCCAGCGCGGAAGAAATCATTAAAGCGATACTTGCTGGTCAATCTTTCAGAGCCAGCAATTGGTGTGGATGTGCCTGTGCGTACCCGGTTGTAGCCTTCCGGATCCTCGGGAATGGTCGGCTCTTCAAAAAAGAGAAGGCGATAGGGTTCGAGCAGACGCGCAACTTCCAGCGCGGTAGGCGGATCGAAAATGGCATGGGGATCATCCATGAGTTCGACCTCTTCGCCCAGTTCGCTACGCAGGGCATCGTACTTAGCTTCGATGTTTTTCAGTTGGGCGCGGCTGATCTTTGGACCCTTGGTTTCGTCCATGGTGATACCGGACTTGATCGCTGTGAAGCCTTCAGCCAGAACTGCACGCGCGTTCTCCACTAATGCGCCAGGCGTTTTGCCACCAAAGTGGGAGTAGACTGACACTTTACTGCCGCGTGGCCCCCCTAGGAGCGCACAAACGGGTACGCCTAGGGCCTTGCCCTTGATATCCCATAGGGCTTGGTCGATGCCGCTGATTGCACTGGTAAAGATAACTCCACCTGTGTGATATGCGGTATAGCCACCACCAAATAACGCATGATAGATGGATTCCGAGTCGAATGGATCGCGGCCAATGATATGTTCTTTAAGCGCTTCGACCATTTTGGCAACCACAACTTCTTTACGACTGTAGGTTCCTTCGCCAATCCCCACAATGCCTTCATCGGTATAGATATAGACATGTGTCCATTTGCGTCCGCAGTCGGACTGAACCAACTGGACTTTGACATCTGTAATCTTCATGGGTGGGACTCGTCCTTGCTAGTCTTGGGTGCTAGT
>CAMPHP010000344.1 GCA_946885925.1 uncultured Litorilinea sp. | reverse complement strand
GCTTTTGACAATGGGTTTCTTAATTGGGGGTGTCGCCAGTGGGGCGAGGCTTGATCTCTGGACCTTACCCGCGGTTGTCTTCTTGGGCAACCTGGCCCGCGAGATGATCAAGGATATCGAAGACATACCCGGTGACCGGCAGCACCAGGTACGGACGTTGGCGGTACTCTTTGGGCCGCATTGCATGGCAGTGACCGCAGCGCTGTTATTTGTGGGTGCGACTGCGCTTCTGTTCGATCCTAGTCTGATCACTTCCTTTAGTACGAGTTACCTCTGGCTGAATCTGCTTGTAGTAACACCGATGAGCCTGATCCTGGTGGTGCGTGTGGGTAGAAGCCGAGGTGCTTCTGCTGCATGGGCAAGAGGGTGGTCAAAGGCTATCTTTGGCATGATGTTAGTGGCGGTACTCTGTGGCATGGTGAGGTTGAACTGAAGTGGAGGGATGATCATGTTTAGGCATCCGCTTTTCCGCAAAGCTAAAGATCCATCAAGCGAAGCGGATGAGAATCTAATAAGACGCCCAATGACTCACAGCGCCAAACCAAGCCACGGCGACCATGCCCCTATGCTTCTTTCCCTCCAGCGGCGCATTGGCAATCGTGCGGTCACTCGTCTCCTGCGCCACCAGGAGAGTCCAGGCAGCGAAGAAGCTAGGGCCATGCAAGCCAAGTTAGGGCAAGGTCACGCGCTTGATGGCAGTACGAAGTCACGCATGCAATCTGCCCTGGGTGCCGACTTGTCCGGCGTGCGCGTCCACACCGATAGCGAAGCTGCCCAACTTGCCCGCCAGCAAGGGGCACACGCCTTCACCGTGGGTGAGGATATTGCCTTTGATACAGGCAACTACAAACCGGGAACGCCTCTGGGCGATGCGTTGCTTGCACATGAATTGGCGCATGTCGTACAGCAGAGCCACCCAACCGAGGCGAGCACACCCGCAAGAAGAGGCAGTGCAACCTATGGCGCGCTAGAGCGTGAAGCGGATTCTGCTGCACTGGGCTTTATCGGATCTCTGGGATCTGGACTTAGAAGTGCAGTCCGCAGCGTGGCGAGTGCTGCGCACCAGGTAAGACCCGCGATGCGCGCCGGGTTGAGTATTCAGATGGCGAGCTGCTTTAGCAGCAGGCGCACGATTAATCCGCCTCCATTCCTTGGTCCCCATTCAAGAGAAACCTTTGAGATCATTAGGCACCGTTTGGAGACGGCAGATATCCTGGAAGACATGCTGATTGCTGGGCCGTTGATCATCTTGCTCACCAGTTCACCGCTAGAGACTGCTGCTGCCGGTGGTTATCCCCTGGAGCAACAGGTACAGGCGGTGCAGGCGGTTGATGTCATTCTCCGCAGTCGAGTCCAGCAAGACATTGACTTGCTGCTGGTTATGCATGGGAATGATTTGACTGAAGAAGAACGCCTTTACTGGGAAAAGCTCAGATCCGTTTTGACCCAAGCGCGCACGCGATGATACGGTTCGACGCCTCAGCCCTATACGCTCTGCCGTGAGCCGTAGCATCGCGAATCTACAAGTCACGTCAAAAATGAGTTTGTCACCCCGTAGGGGTCTCTCTGCCATAGCTTCCTCAGAGAGACCCCTACGGGGTGACAAGGCGTACATCCCTCCGCAAACGAAAACATCTTTTCGAGATATGTTCTAGTTCTCCAAAGGCTTCACTTTACGTACGCATGCGTAACAGGGGGCGGCTGAATGAGATGTGCAGGGTTTCGCCGGTGCGTAGTGAGCGGGTTCCTGGCGTCATAAAATGGATGGCAAAGGCCCGGCGTTGGCGATCGGTTGTATTCGGCTCCGTATAATGGAGTGTCTGGCAGTGGTGGATCGCTACTCCGCCCGCAGGAAGATCGACCACTACCTTTTTGCTCTCGTCAACGGCACTGCTGCTGTCGAGCAAGGCACTGGTGGTTTGTGAACGCTCGTGGCTGACTGGGTGCAGATGTGACCCAGGGAGGAATTGCATCGCACCATTGTGTGCATCCACGTCATCCAGCGTGAGCCACGCGCTCACGAGGTTTGCCGGTGTGCAGCGCCAATAGGCATTGTCTTGGTGCCAGTGGACGGGACCGCCATGATAGGCTGGCTTGTAGAGAGCTTGGTCGTGGAACAACTGGATGTTGGGGCCAATGAGATCTTCGATGACATCGAGGATGCGCTCGTTGTAGAGCAAGCGGCGAAAATGGATGTTGCGCTCACACATCTGCATAATCTGTAACATCTGCTGTTTGGCTTGATTCTTCGTCTCCAAATCGTCCGTGGGGTCAATCGCTAAGTTGCGAAATGAGCCATGTCCGGCGCGCGCCAAGGCAAACTCCCGGTCATATTCGCTGCGTAGCAACTCAATTTCGTCATCATCTAGCAACTTACCCACGCGTAAGAACCCGTTGGTTGCAAAACTATCGATCTGCTCCTGGGTCAGGGATCTGTACCCCTCTTGTGCTGTCGTTGTCGCAACGCCTTGCATGATGCTTCCTTTCATGAAAAACGCATGATGAACTTATTTGTTGGCCGCGCCTATGGATTGGCGAAAGCTACCCTTTCAATCCGGTCAAGGCTATGCCTCGTACAAAGTTGCGCTGGAAGATCAAAAAGACAATCAAGGGTGGTAATGAAACCAAGACCGATCCCGCCATCACCGCCTGGTAGTCGGGACCGCCAAAGCGGGTCGCCATGCGGCTCAAGATCAAGGGCAATGTCAACTTGCTCTCATCATTCAAGATCACCAACGGCCACAAATAGGCGTTGAATGTGCCCAAGAAGACAAAGATCGCCAACACCGATAGGAGCGGCTTGGTGAGCGGCAAGATGATGTTGAGATAGATGGCAAAGTCGCCACTGCCATCGATTTTGGCAGCATCGTACAAGTCGCTAGGGATTCCATAGATAAACTGTCGGCTGAGAAAGACACCGAATGAGGAGAAGACGGAAGGCAACCACACAGCCCACAGCGTATTGAGCAAACTCAACTCGCGCATGACGATATAGAGTGGGATCAACAGCGTTAAGAAGGGCACCATCGTCGTGGAAAGGATGAAATAGAAGAGATAATTACGACCGGGGAAGTCGAGCCTGGCAAAAACAAAGCCACCCAACGACGAGGTAAAGAGCACGGTCGTCACCGTGCCCACAGCAACGATGATGCTGTTGAGATAGGCGCGCCCCAAGTTAACACGCTCCGGATTGGTCACCAACTGGTACGCGCTTAGCGTCCACTTCTCCGGCAGCAGTGTGACTGGAATTTTTACAATGTCGGCACCTGTCTTAAACGAGGAAAGGAGTAACCATATAAACGGGTAGAACATGGCAACGCTAAACGCGGCCAGAAGCACAAGTATAAGCGTCTGGACCCAACGACCTGAGAGCCACCATCGCTGAAGTTGAACGTCAACCATGATCAATGCTCCCAGTTAATCTTCCAGCGCTGCAACTGGTATACGGTGGCGAACAAGAGCAGCGCAAAAATGATCAGCGATACGGCAGCGCCATAGCCTAGATTGAGCGCTTGAAATCCCAACTCATAGGTGTAGAGCGAGAGCGTGCGTGTGCTAAAGCCCGGCCCCGGCATCAGCAGAAATGGCTCAAACAGTTGTACCGTGCCAATCACGCTGACCACCACTTGATAGACCAATACGGGCCGGATCAAGGGCAATGTGATGCGGAAGAAAGTTGCCCAAAAGCCAGCACCGTCGAGCGTCGCAGCCTCATAGAGACTTTCCGGTACATCATTCATTCCGGCAAGCAATAGGACTGCCGCACCGCCAACATTGGCCCAGATCACCATAGCTGTAATGCACCAGAGTGCTTGCTGCGGGCTGGTCATAAAGGGTTGCTCCGGCACGCCGATACTCGCCAATAGGGAGTTCATTGCACCGCCCGTGGGGCGATAGAGCCAACTCCACAAGTAAATGGCAACGACCGTCGGCGTAATCACCGGAAGATAGTAGAGCGAGAGAAAGAGATTGCGCGTCTTGCCAAAGATCTGGCTGAGGGCAAGTGCCAGTAACAACGCCAGCCCAACGCCCAGGGTGATCTCTACCACAGAAAAGAGCACGGTCGTCTTTAGCGCTTGCCAGAAGTAGTTGTCTGACAATATCTTGGTGAAGTTGCGCAACCCAACAAACTTGGGTTTGGTCAGGAAGTCCCAGTTTTGAAAGGAAAGCCAGATCGCCGTGCCAAAGGGAACAATAAAGATTATGAGATAGAACAGGCTGATGACAGCAGCGTAGATGAGCGCCAGCGGGCTAGCCTTGCGAAAGCGCCGCAGAAGCCCGCCGCGCTGCCCCGTCACCTGCGGCAGCACTACCTGTCCTGACTGCACAGTTCCTGTCTGGGTCATACTCCGTCTCCCATACCGGCTAGAAACGCCAGTGACGTAGAGACTGCGTCACTGGCGTTCTCACGCTTAAGCAGCGAGACGCTCGCGCGCCTGGTCTTCCTGCTCCTGCAAATAGGCGTCCATATTAGCAAGCGCTTCCTGAATTGTGATCTCCTTGCGCATGGCACGGTCAAGCTCAGTTGAGGCCGGTCCCTGCTGCGCCACGTGGTCTTGTGGGTAGCGCGCGATAGGCCACATGGCCTCAGCCACGCGTTTGGACATCTCCCCATACTTCACATCACTGATGCGCGGGTCATTGTATGCTTCTTTGGAGGGTGCCACGCCGGAATAGAATTCGAATGTCTGGATCGTGGCATCGGGACCGACGATGGTGAGGGCAAGATCCACGCTTGCCTGAAGTTTTTCGGCATCATCAACCAAACGCCTGGATAGCCCCCATCCACCTACATGCTGGGGATAGAGGACATATTCCACAGCGTTTGCCAGCGGTGGCGTTACGAGGTTGTCGGCTGGTATTTCCGCCACATCGGTCTGGACGCTGGCAGTCCAGGCTCCATCGGCCCAGATC
>CAMPHP010000343.1 GCA_946885925.1 uncultured Litorilinea sp. | reverse complement strand
CTGCTGCACCGAAGGCTCTCTCTCCTTTAGAGATCAAAACTTGCTTGCGTTCAGTGCTGTAGATTCTAGTTTGTACTCTTTTTCGCGTTCGCTGCACCAAATTCTCTAGCGCCAGATTCTCTAACGGAAGAAAAAGGGCGAGCCTCCCGTGGGAGAACTCGCCCCTGTGCGTATGCAGCGCAGAAACTTAGGCTTCCAGAACTTCCATGACCGTGAAGGTTAGCTTATCGCCTGCCACATCGACCAAGACGTGGTCGCCATCCTGGATTTTGCCTTCCAGGATTTGGCTTGCCAGCGGGTCGGCAATCATATGCTGGATTGCCCGCTTGAGTGGGCGAGCGCCAAAGGCCGGGTCAAAGCCAACCTGGACAATCAACTCCTTGGCTGCGTTTGTTATATCCAGCGTAATATTGCGCACCTTGAGCAAGTCGCGGAAGCGTTGGAGTTGAATATCCACGATAGATTTCAACTGTTCCATCTGCAAGGCGTGGAAGATAACAATCTCATCCACCCGGTTGAGGAATTCCGGGCGGAAGTGCTGGTGTAGCACCTGGCGCACCCGGCGTTCTACCTCTTCGTCAACACCCGCAACCTCTAGAATATACTGGCTGCCAATGTTGCTGGTCATGATGATAATCGTGTTGCGGAAGTCTACAGTCCGGCCCTGACTGTCCGTCAACCGTCCATCATCCAACACTTGCAGCAAGACATTAAAGACTTCTGGATGGGCTTTTTCAATCTCGTCAAACAGGACGACCGAATAGGGTTTGCGGCGCACAGCCTCGGTCAATTGGCCGCCTTCGTCATAACCGATATAGCCTGGCGGCGCACCAATCAGGCGAGCCACTGTATGGCGCTCTTGATATTCACTCATATCAATCCGCACCATGCTCTGTTCATCGTCAAACAGAAATTCAGCCAAGGCACGCGCTAGCTCGGTCTTACCCACACCTGTTGGCCCCAGGAAGATAAAGCTGCCGATGGGGCGGTTGGGGTCTTGCAGACCGGCGCGGCTGCGGCGGATTGCTGATGCAACAACCGCCACTGCTTCGCCTTGACCCACAACGCGCTTGTGGAGTTCTTCTTCCATGCGGATGAGCTTGGCCCGCTCACCTTCCAAAAGGCGCGAGACAGGTACACCCGTCCATTTGCTCACTACAGCAGCGATTTCTTCAGAGTCAACTTCCTCTTTAAGCAGCGCGCCTTGGGCCTGCAACTGGCGTACGCGGTCTTCTGCTGCGGCCAAGTCAGTTTCCAACTGGCGCATGGTTCCATAGCGCAACTCCGCCGCCTTTTGCAGGTCATAGGCTCGTTCAGCCTGTTCGATCTGCGTCCGGATCTGGTCGATCTCCTCGCGCAACTTGCGTACTTGGCTGATTGTTTCGCGCTCCGACTGCCAGCGCGCAGTCAACTCGGCGCTACGCTCCTTGAGATTCGCCAGCTCTTTTTCCAACTCACTCAGGCGATGGCGGCTGGCATCGTCCTTTTCCTTCTTCAACGCCTCGCGCTCGATCTCTAGCTGCATCACCTGGCGGTCGATTTCGTCAAGCTCTTGTGGCTTCGAATCGATCTGCATACGCAAACGGCTGGCCGCTTCATCAATCAAATCAATTGCTTTGTCGGGCAAGAAACGGTCAGCAATATAGCGATGGCTCAGGGTTGCCGCGGCAATGACCGCGCTGTCGGTAATACGCACGCCATGATGAACCTCATAGCGTTCCTTGAGACCGCGCAGAATGCTAATTGTGTCCTCAACGGTCGGCTCGTCCACCAACACTGGTTGGAAACGCCGTTCTAGCGCGGCATCTTTCTCAATGTGCTTGCGATATTCGTCAAGCGTGGTCGCGCCAATGGCGTGAAGCTCACCGCGGGCTAGCATGGGCTTGAGCATGTTGCTGGCATCCATACTGCCTTCTGCGGCTCCTGCACCAACCAGGGTGTGCATTTCGTCAATAAAGAGGATGATCTTGCCCTGGGAGTCGGTGACTTCCTTTAAGATGGCCTTGAGTCGCTCTTCAAACTCACCACGGTATTTGCTGCCTGCCACCAGCGCACCCAGGTCCAGGGCAACCAACTGCTTGTCGCGCAGGCTTGTGGGTACATCACCATTGACAATACGTTGAGCCAGCCCTTCGACAATGGCTGTCTTGCCAACACCAGGTTCACCGATGAGGACGGGGTTATTTTTGGTGCGGCGGCTAAGGATTTGGATTACGCGGCGAATTTGCTCATCGCGACCGATCACCGGGTCGAGCTTGCCTTTGCGTGCGTCAGCAGTGAGGTCGCGACCATACTTGGTGAGTGCCTCATACCTAACCTCCGGATTATCACTGGTCACGCGCTGGCGACCGCGCACAGAAGTCAATGCCTGCAAAATGGCGTTGGAGTCCACACCAAAGCGCGCCAATACATCGCGCACCTTACTGGCCTGTGCTACCATCGCCAAGAGCATATGCTCGGTCGAGATATATTCGTCTTTCATGTTAGCGGCAATTGTCTCCGCCTCACGCAGGACATTGTTGGTTTCGCGGCTCATGCCCACCTGTGCGCCGCCACCTGTGATCTGGGGTTTGGTGGTTAGTAGCTGCTCGATGCTGCCTTCCAACGCTGCTGTGTCGGTACCCATGCGGTTGAGCAGTGAAGGAACTACGCCACCTTTCTGGCGCATAAGTGCCAGCAATAAATGCTCTGGATCAATCGTGGAATGGCTGTATTCTTCTGCCAGGCTTTGGGCATCCAGAATAGCAGCCTGGGCTTTTTGTGTATATTTATCAAATCTCATATGGTTTTGCTTCCTCCGCTAAATTGATTAGTTACCACCATCTTTGTCCGCGCGTGACCCACCTTGTATTTGTTTTGTTTTTCGTAGACACAGAATCTCTTGCAGATATAGACGTAGTTTGCTGATATTTGTTGCTATCAGTGTATGACATCGCTATTAGAATAGTGATCAGGATTTGTCTATATTGTATATGAGCTACTTTCTTGAACTACTTTCCTGTGCCTGAGAGCAAGCAAAAAAAGACCTCTTTGGCAGATGCGTGTTCTACGACACGACATTGAGCCAAAGAGGTCCCTATCTTCTAACGTCACTTCTAATGTGAAGGCACAACCCGCCAGTTGTGCCTTGAGCAGTTATGCTTTGAACACTTGTACTGTGATAAAAGGAAAGCGACCGGGTCGCCTAGCGCCGGTTTGAACCGTTACTCGCTGCCTCTTGGTTGATTGCCACAGGCGCACCTTCTCCGGTGGCAATCTTGGTCAAGAGTTCATCGGTTTGGAACTCCTGGTTCAGAATCTCTTGCAGACGATTGGCTGCCTCGTTGTTTCCTAATTGGAGAGCAAAGGTACGTGCTGTACCATAACCAGCAATCTCATAGTGTTCCACACGCTGGGCTGCGGCAATCAAGGCTGCATCCTTAACGGCTTCGTCGCCGCGCTTGTCGACAATTTCTTCCCCTTCTTTGAGCAGCCCCTCCATGCCCTTACATTTCTCACCGCCAGCCTTTGCTCCAATCGAAGAAAGCAACTGCTTGACGACTTCTGCGTGGTTCTTTGTCTCTTCCAAGTGCTGGGTAAATGCTTGCTTTAACTCTGGCGTGCTCGCAGCCTCTGCCATCTTGGGCAGCGCCTGGATAAGCTGCTGTTCAGCGCTATAAAGATCATTGAGTTGGTCGGCAAACAGATTCTCAAAGTTGTTGAGCCTCATGATTCTTCTCCTCCATATACTTGGTCTGTGTACTATACTTAGTCTGTGTACTTAATCATGTACGTGGTGTTGCAGTCTGCTCTTGTCTCCGTCATTCATCCGGGTCTAGGGGAGATGGCGGTTCTCTGTCCTGCTGCAAGTATAGAGAGAAAAATCGTGGAGCCGTAGGTGTAGCGATGGAACAAAAAGATAGAGTGTGGGATAGATTAGAAAGCGCGGCTATAGATCAATACAGCCCGAACTATAAGGTGAGTTCGGGCTGTACGCTCTGGGTCTTTGTTCTTGCTCTTAGGATTGGCGTGCCTTACGCAGCTCTTCAAAGAGCCGCTTTTCTTCTGTGCTCAGGTCGGTAGGCAATTGCACATCAACCTCGGCCAGGAGATCACCCCGTTGGTTGGGAGTCTTGACATCCGGCATACCTAATCCGCGCAGGCGGAAAGTCTTGCCATTCTGAGTCCCCGCAGGAATCTTCAGCGCTACAGGCCGGTCCAATGTTGGCACCTCAGCCTCACCACCCAAAACGGCTGTGTACAAATCTACAGGCAATTTTACGCGCAGGTTATTCTCATCGCGTGTAAAGCGATTGTCGGGCGTGACCGTGATACGCAAATAGACATCGCCGGACTCGCCGCGGATTCGCACTTTGGAGCCAGTTTTGACACCACGCGGAATGTTCACCTCCATGCGTTTGCCATCGCTTGTCTGGAGGACACGAGTCGTACCGCGATAGGCTTCCTCAAGCGTCACTTCGACATTGACCTCGCTGGACGTTTCTGTCTGGGATGTGCCAGCCTGGCGTGGGTCAAAGTTAAAGCCATAGCGCGGGTTTGTGCGAGTGCGGTATTGAGTCCCGGCTCCGCCAGCACCAAAGAGCGTGTCAAAAAAGGAAGAGAAGCCACCGCCACCAGCACCCATTCCGCCAAATATCTGTTCAAATTCTTCCGGCGTCATGTTGCGTGCATTGGTACGACCGCCGCCCATGTTCGACCAGCCGCCCCAGTCAAAGTCTTCGGTGCGACCGCCGGCGCGTTCGTATTGCTCCCACTGTGCGCCAAAACGATCATACTTGCTGCGCTTTTCCGGGTCCGAGAGCACAGTATAAGCCTCGTTGATTTCCTTAAACTTGGCTTCGGCGGCTTTGTCTCCCGGATTTTTGTCAGGGTGATATTGTTGGGCCAACTTGCGGAAGACCCGTTTTATTTCTTTTTCG
>CAMPHP010000342.1 GCA_946885925.1 uncultured Litorilinea sp. | reverse complement strand
AGATTTATGTGGCAATTCTGAGCACTGCCGACAAACGGTTGGCCTTTGAGGTGGATGAGATCCTCAGTGAACAAGAGATATTGGTCAAGGGGCTCGGCCCACAGCTGGCGCGTGTACGCAATATCGCTGGCGCAACCGTGCTGGGTACTGGCGAGGTCATCCCGGTGATCAACGTCCCCGACCTAATCAAGTCAGCTATCAAGATGGTAGACAGTCCTGCCAATCTTGTTGGAAAAAGTGTTGTCGAGCAAAATGGCGTTGAACAAGACGCAACCAAAGAAAAGCGGATTTTGGTTGTTGAGGATTCGATTACAGCGCGCATGCAACTCAAGAATATCTTGGAGTTAAGCGGCTACACAGTTAAGACGGCAGTTGACGGTATAGAAGCCTTGGCGACTCTGCAAACGGAATCCTTTGATCTCGTCGTTTCGGATGTTGATATGCCTCGGCTTAATGGATTGGACCTTACGAGCAGGATTCGTAGTGACAGAAATCTTGCGGATTTGCCTGTTGTGTTGGTGACTACCTTGGGTTCACGCGAGGACCAGGAGCGTGGGATTGAAGTAGGCGCAAATGCGTATATTACGAAAAGCAATTTCGACCAGAACCGGCTGTTGGATACAATCCGGCGACTGATCTAGATCATCTACCCAAATAACTTTTCTAAACGTATTATTTAAGCGTGGAGCTTCCATGATTAAGATTTTGGTCGTCGAGGATTCTGCGGTGATACGAGATTTGCTGGTTTATCTTTTAGAAACCGATCCTGCTGTGAAAGTAGTTGGAACTGCTGCTAACGGGGAAGAAGCCATTGCGATGCTGGAGAGCATACAGCCTGATGTCATCACAATGGATATCAATATGCCCAAGATGGATGGGTTTGAGGCGACGCGGCAGATTATGGAGAGCAACCCCAAACCCATTGTGATTGTAACGGGAAGTTGGAATCCTCAAGAAGTAAATACGAGTTTCCGCGCAGTGGAGGCGGGGGCTGTGGCGGTGATCAAGACACCACCAGGCAGCGATCATCCGGAGCATGCGGCATTGGCACAGGAGCTGATCCGAACTGTAAAAACGATGGCCGAGGTAAAAGTCGTGCGGCGATGGGCGCACATGCGTACCCATGCGGGTAATGGCGCAGAGACGAACACGGTTCCTCCTACCGCACCAGCGCAACCCAAGAGCCGTATTCACCCGCTCAGGCTGGTTGCGATTGGAACCTCCACAGGTGGCCCGATGGCGCTGCAATCTTTGCTGGCTGCATTGCCTCCTGGCTTTCCTCTGCCCGTGGTTGTTGTGCAACATATGGCTGCCGGGTTTGTTGGAGGCTTTGCTGCCTGGTTAGCCCAATCAACAGGGCACCAAGTTCATGTTGCCACAGATGGCGAGTCCCTGCTCCCTGGACATATCTATATTGCGCCAGATGGATTCCAGATGAAAATGGCAGCGCGCGGGAAGATCGCGCTAACAACAGACGGTGCAGAGAATGGCCTTGTCCCATCCGTCTCCTGTCTCTTTCGCTCGGTCGCTGACGTGTATGGCGCGCAGGCAGTTGGCATTTTGCTCACCGGCATGGGGCGCGATGGCGCAGCGGAATTAAAGTTGATGCATGATCAAGGGGCAATTACCTTTGCACAAGACAAAGAAAGCTCTGTAGTCCACGGCATGCCGGGTGAGGCGATTCGGCTAAATGCCGCAACCTATGTCTTGGCACCAGACAGAATTGCGGCTGTACTCGTCAGCTTAATCAATCAGCAGCCCTCTAGTGTGTAGTCGGAGATCATGAGTTGCTAAGGAAAAGTCGCTAAGAAAGACAGGTTCATGGTAGAGCAGAATAGTAGGATGAACAACATGGTTGAGATCTTGGTCGTAGAGGACAGTCCAACTCAGGCTGTACAACTGTGCTATCTACTCGAAAAACATGGTTATACAGTCACGGTTGCCTCTGATGGTCTTCAAGCATTGGATGCAATCTATGCGCGCAAACCTGATCTCGTCATTAGCGATGTTCTCATGCCCCAGATGGACGGCTATCAACTGTGTAAGGCGATTAAGACCGATGAACAGTTACGTGATATTCCTGTGCTTCTCGTCACCGCGTTGACCAGCCCACAAGATGTGATCAAGGGGTTGGAATGTGGTGCTGATAGCTTTATTCGCAAGCCTTATGACGGAAAGTACCTGATTTCGCGCATTGAATATTTACGGGCCAACCAGGCGCTGCGGCAAGAGCAGCAGGGACAGATGGGCCTGGAGATGTATGTCGGTGGACAAAGACACTTTATCACCGCCGAGCGCCAGCAGATTCTGGATTTGCTGATGTCCACCTATGCCGAAGCGATCCGGCTAAACGAAGGGCTGCGCCGTTCGAATCAGTGGCTTCATGGCTTGTATCACATTGCGGAGGGGCTAAATCAAGCACAAAATGAGCAGGATGTCTGTGGAACAGCCGTGTCGGGTGCAGCAGAATTACCCGGTGTACAAGCGGCCTGGATCTTTTTGCGTGAGAGCAGGTCAGGCATCCGGCTTGTCGCTCATTCTGGCCTATCTCCTTTGCACCCGGCTTTTGACATGGAGCATGGCGTGTGCGAGTGCTGCCGTCAATTTCTCTCCAACGAGTTTAAGCAATCCGCAAAAGTCCTCGAATGTGAGCGATTGCGCAAGGTCGAGGGTGGGGCTGAGCGTCAGACCCGTCACGCCACTGTCCCACTTTGGGCGGGCGACCAGATCTTTGGCGTAATGAACTTGTCTGCGACAGAGCAGTCCGACTTTAATGATGAAGACCTGGAAATCCTCTATGGTGTAGGCAACCAAGTTGGGATTGCCCTAGAGAGGGCACAACTGCGCGGCTATCTGGAGCAGATGGTGGAGGAGAGAACTGCTGCGCTTCAGGCGGAAAACATTGAGCGCAAGATGGCAGAAGAGGAAGCCCGCAGGCAGGCTGCCCGCGCTGAATCCTTGGTACGCAGTGCAAGCCGCCTCAATGCCGATCTTGAGCTAGAGACCATCCTATCCACCATCTGTGAGGAAGCAGTCCAGGCGCTACAAGTGCCAGCTGTTACCGTCAGCCTCTATGACAAGGAGGATGCGCGCTTTTACCATGCCGCCGATCTGGGGCTTCCTCCAGAGTTCCGGCAGATGGTGCTACCCGTCTCCCAACACCATCAGGAGAACCAGAGTGCCCAGCTTGGTACGCCGGGTGGTGCCATTAGCGGTAGTGGGGCAAGCGATACACAGCGTCCATCACTCCGGTATGAGGCCGATCTCCTTAGCACAGACAGCGCTGTCCATAAATCGCTCTCATCTGACCCAAATACGGGATTGTATGCGCGCTTTGGGCTGCGTACAATGGTCAGTGTCGATTTAGCCCATGCACAAGAATTGATCGGTCGTTTCACCATCTATACTGTTGGCGAGCCACGACAGTTCACGGTAGATGAACTGGCTTTACTCCAGGGGTTGGGGCATCAGGCCGCCCAGGCAATTGCCAATGCTCGTCTATTTGCAGATGCCCAACGGCGCATGGAGCACTTGCACGCGCTGCACGCAATTGACAAGGTGATCCTGGCAGTGCAGGAACTACCCGTCTCTCTTGACGCAATCACCCAGCAGATCGCAGCTCAACTGCAAGTCGATATGGTAGATGTCGT
This sequence comes from uncultured Litorilinea sp., assembly GCA_946885925.1. The sequence continues at coordinate 1,270 of CAMPHP010000342.1, read as the reverse complement.
CTTGTTTGACCCACAAACAGAGACACTGATCTATGCGGCTGGTACGGGTCACGTAGAAGATCCGGCGCGCCATGTGCACCAACGCATAGGAGAAGGGCATGTTGGGCGTGTTGCTGCCAGCCGTCGCCTTGACTATGTGCCTAACTTAGATGAGGCCGATGACTTCCGGCGCGGTGCTTGGCTCAAGCGTGAGGGATTCGTCAGCTACTTTGGTGTTCCCCTGCTTGTCCAGGGTGAACTCAAGGGGGTGCTCGAACTCTTCCACCGTTCACCGCTTAACCCCAAGCAAGAATGGCTAGAGTTTTTGCAGTCATTGGCCCTGCAAACAGCGATTGCAATCGCCCACGCCGACCTATTCACCCAGACACGTCTGCTGCTACAGCGCAGCCAGGAACAGGCGCGCAAGGTCGAGCAGATCATGAATACGGTTCCAGAAGGTGTAATTTTCCTGGATCCTGACTTTCGTATCCAAGTGACGAACGAGGTAGCCGAAGCGCATCTTCCCTTGCTGGCCAGTGTGAAAGTGGGAGAAGCGTTAGATGCTCTGGGAAACCGTTCTATCTCGGAATTGTTGAACAGCGCACAAGGCGTGGCTTGGCAGGAACTGGCAATCGAGGATGGGCAGCGTATCTTTGAGATCGCAGCAAGACCGATGCAGGTAGACTCCGAGATTGAGGGGTGGGTCCTCGTCTGGCGTGAGGTGACGCGAGAACGGCAAAACCAGCAGCGTATGCACGTTCAAGACAGGTTGGCGACGGTGGGGCAGTTGGCGGCAGGAATTGCTCACGACTTTAATAATCTGCTCGTTCCGATTATGCTTTATACAGAACTCATGCTAAATCATGGCTCGCAAGAGAGCCGGATAGTGAGCAACTTGGAAAAAGTGCTGCTAGCCGCCACACGAGCCAAACAACTTGTCCGCCAGATCTTGGCATTTAGCCGCCAGGATACAGCGCAAGCACGCGAACCAGTTAAACTGCAACCGCATATCAAAGAAGTGCTCAAGTTGATGGAGGCAAGCCTGCCTGCTACGATTGAGGTATGCGAAAGCATTGACCCAAATGCGGAAAGCGTTCTCGCCAATCCTGTTGAGATACATCAAATCCTGATGAACCTTTGCACCAATGCCTACCACGCCATGAAGGAGCAAGGAGGCGAGCTGTGCGTCACTCTGGATACCATTTATGCTGATGCTGATTTCATCGCCACTCGACGGCATCTTCATGAGGGTTCCTATGTACGGCTGACTGTTAGCGACACAGGACATGGC
>CAMPHP010000341.1 GCA_946885925.1 uncultured Litorilinea sp. | reverse complement strand
CGGTTTTGCCCCAAGCTCTCTCGCTTTTACGCCCAAGGGGCCGGCTGGCGGTTATCAGCTTTCACAGCCTCGAAGACCGCATTGTCAAACAGTGGATGCAAGCCGAGGCAGCAGACTTTGTACATGATCGACTCCATCCACACGGTGGTATTGCGCGCACGCCAACGCTGCGGATCGTGACTCCCAAGCCGGTTGTACCGTCATTATCTGAAACAGAACGGAACCCGCGCAGCCGTTCAGCCAAACTGCGGATCGCTGAACGAATCTAATTAATCCACTTATAAATTGGGATTAATCGGGAAGTATAAAGAAGTTCCACGCCAACGGTTCGTCTTAGGATTCGGTTTAGAAACTTAGGGTAAGAATGACTATGCAATCAAGTCCACATTTTTCATCTAACCCAAGCCTCCAGATCTCCCCCATGTCAGCCTCGCCGCGACTGGCCTCACCAAAATTGTCAGTGACCGCGCTCCCTTCCTTCGATGCCGACGCGTTGGACCCTGCCCAATCGCTAAACCGGCTCCAGCAGATCATTGACCTACTGGACAGCTCACTGCGCCTGCCCAATAGCCCGCGGGCTTTTATGACTTATCTCTTGGGACTCATCATTGTTTTTGCAGGTGCCTTTGTCCATGTGCTCATGGCTGCCCAGATCATGCAGGCCAAATTTGAGCTGGCCCAGCTTCAGGAAGAATATCGCGCCATCGAACAACAAAATGGTGACATCATCTTCCAAATTGCCCGTGACTCAAACATGAACCGCTTGCAAGAACGGGTGTTGGCGCAAGGATATGTGCAGGTGGAAGAGCGCGAATATGTCTTTGTTGCGCCACAAATGCTTGCTGGTGTTGAAAACAATAGCACTGTTAGCAATAGCACTGTTAGCAATAGCACCGAAGCACAGGCAGCGAACAACGAAGAGACTCCTGTTGCCTCTGCATCCACGCAGGCGACCGCCGCGGCACTCCCCTCCGCTGCAACTGCCAACATTGGCGCGGGACAGTTTGCCCAATGGGAAGAATTCTGGCGCATGACCTGGCTCTCAGCACCCTCGGCGAACGCAACGATCTCCACAAGCCAGATTTCTAATGCGGCACCCGCATTTTGGTCAACCTGGTGGGAACAGACAACAGAACGCGGTTCAAAACTGCTTGATCAGTTCCGCAACCAGTAACGGGGGAGCATTCTCATGCAGTCTAGCGCACGGTTGGTGCCTATGAGCAGCACCGGCACACCAGCCCCAGAGACCAAGCCTCCTGCCACACCGCCTACACGTCTAGCGTGGCGAGTGTGGGTGGTGGTCGCGGTCATGCTCTTGATGCTGGCAGCGCTTATTGCACAACTTGTCCGCTATCAGCTATTCCCTGCCACGTTAGAAGAAACGACGGCGACCGCGGCTGTCATGGATACGCGTGGGGCCATTGTTGATCACAATGGGATGCCCTTGGTGGTCAACCGCTATTTTTTCCAATTGACCATTACCCCATCCCACATCAAAACGCCCGAAGCACGGCATGAAATTGCTCAGCAACTCCAAGAGTTGATTGGGCTGCCCTATGACCAGACCTTTGACATTCTCACCAATTCAGCAGAGAGGATGTGGGCTGTCCTTGCCGACGCCGTATCGCTTGAGGATGCGCGCAAAATTGCTGCCGCCCAACAGGAACTTAGCGTGAACCACGACTCCTTCCCCCTGATGTATGTGGAAGCGGTTCCGATGACCCGGCGCTACTATCCCCAGGGTGAGCTAACGTCTCACCTCCTGGGCTTTGTTTTGCCCGGACAGGGTGGCGTGATGGGTATTGAGGAATATTACGACGGTTTCTTGGTGCAAGATGGCGCTGGGCTGCTCGGCAACAAGAGCATCCCCGTCAACAATCTATCGCAAGATGTCCTGCGCTTTATCCCGTCATCGGTGGGCAAAGACTTGGTGCTTACCCTGGATAGCACCGTACAGTGGATTATCCGCGAGGAGCTGCGCAAGGGTCTTGAAGAGTTCAAAGCACACAGCGGCACGGTCATCGTGATGGATCCCAATACCGGAGCCCTTTATGGCATGGTGAGCCTGCCTGACTATGACCCCAACCGCTATGAGTTGGTGCCCCAGGAAAACTATAACCTCTTTACCAACCCTGCCATCAGCGCCCAATACGAGCCAGGCTCGGTCTATAAGATCATCACAATGGCTGCCGCGCTGGATGCAGGGATTATGGAGCCAGACACAAAGTTTATTGACAGCGGTAGCTATAGCATTGGCGGGCGCGTCATTTTTAATAGCAACCGCGTGGCAAACGGCGAGGTGACAGCCACCGACGCGCTGGCGCTTTCGCTCAACGTCATTACTGCCCAACTTGCTGAAGAGCTTGGCCCAGAGCAGTTCTACCGCTATGTGCGGCTCTTTGGCTTTGGCGCGGCAACCAATGTCGATCTTTCCGGCGAGATCAATGGTTTGATCAAGACGCCGCAGGATCCAAACTGGAGCATGGCCGATTTAGGAACCAACAGCTTTGGTCAGGGTCTTGCTTGTACACCACTGCAAATGCTAAACGCCACTGCGGTCATTGCTAATGGTGGACGATTGCTGCAACCCTATATCGTCGAAGCGCGCGTCGAGGACAAAGAAGCACAGATCACCGAGCCGGTCCTCGCCCGCCAAGTGATTAAGCCAGAGGCAGCGCACGATATGGCACAAATGATGACCGATGTGGTGAGTAGCAGCAATTCCTTGGCTGGTGTGCCAGGCTATGCGGTAGCAGGCAAAAGTGGTACAGCCCAAATTCCTTCACCAGAGGGCTATGTCCAAGAAGAGACCATCGTAAGCTTTGTCGGCTTTGCCCCGTCAGATGACCCTAAGTTTGTCTTGTTGGTCAAAATGGACCGGCCCGACCCCAAGATTAACGTCTGGGCAGGGCAAACTGCGGCTCCTGTCTTTGGCCGCATTGCCGAACGGCTGCTCGATCATTTCAGCGTGCCACCCGATGATCTGCGCTTGGCCGCCAGCTCAGGAGCAGCCATGTCTGAAGAAGCACGGTTAGAATCACAGCTAGAATCACAGTCAGGAGCAGAGGAGTAACGTTGCCACCGATTCTTCCGACTCAGATCACGCAACATTTACTGTGGCAGGCGCTTACGGGCGACCTGCCACCGCTCGCGCTTCCGCCTGTGCCCATTGCCCATGCCGGATTGGATAGTCGCGACATGGGTCTCGGCGATCTCTTCATTGCCTGCCAGGGCGAACAGACGGATGGACATCGCTATGTGGGCGAGGCGATCCGGCGCGGTGCCCAGGCAGTCATCTGTGAGGCGCGCGCGATGGAGCAAGCCGAGGCAGCAGGAGCGATCATCATTGACTGTCGCAAAGGTGTGTCGGAATCAGCAACGCAACGTTGGGCGGATGCGTCCCACAATCACTTGGCAGGCAAAGCCTTGGCCTATATCGTTGACAACAGTGTAATCGGGCTGCAACAAGTGGGCGGCTTCCAACGTCTGCACCGCACCAGCCCCGATCTCAGCGTCGTGGGCATTACCGGAAGCGTAGGCAAGACCAGCACCAAAGAATTAGCCTATTCAGTTCTGCGCCAGCGTTTTAACACGCTCCACAACAAAGGCAATCTCAACAGCGAACAAGGTCTACCCTTGACACTCTTGGAGCTTACCCCGGCACATGAGCGCGCTGTGCTTGAGATGGGCATGTATGCCCTGGGCGAAATTCATACGATGGCCGCGCTCGCCCGCCCACGCATCGGCGTGATCACCAATGTCGGCCCGGTGCATCTCTCTCGCTTGGGGAGCATCGAAAATATTGCCCAGGCCAAATCGGAGTTAGTTCGTGCTCTGCCTGCCGCTGAGGATGGCGGCGTTGCCATTCTCAACTGGGATGACGAGCAGGTGAAAGAGATGGCAAACGTGACCTCGGCACGAGTCTTTCGCTACGGTCTCACCCCCGAAGCCGACCTGTGGGCAGATGAAATTAGCGGAGCGGGGATGCAAGGCATTCGTTTCCGCTTCCACTATCGCCCGCCTAAAGGCAAGGTAGAATCGCTCCATGTCCAAGTACCCCTGCTCGGACGGCACAGCGTCCATACCGCCTTACGCGCCGCCGCAGTTGGGCTGGTAGAAGGGCTGAGTTGGGAAGAGATCGTGGTCGGGCTGCAAAGTCTACCCGGCCAGATTCGTTTGGTGGTGACGCCTGGAATCAATGGCTCAACCATTATCGATGACACCTACAACGCCAGCCCTGCAAGCATGGTAGCCGCGCTGAATCTGCTCTCTGACATTACACCAGAATCTGCTGGTCGTCGTGTGGCAGTCTTGGGAGATATGCGCGAGTTGGGTGATTATACCGAGGAAGGGCACAAACTTGTGGGTCGCCGCGCTGCCGACGTGGTGGATATTCTAATTACTGTAGGCGAGTTGGGACGGGCGATTGGCGAAGAGGCGCGCAGTGCGGGTCTTGCGCCCGAACGGCTTTTTGTCACGTCCACCGCCGATGAGGCCATAGATCTTATCCAACGCGCTGTCCATGCCAATGATATGGTGCTGGTGAAAGGCAGCCGCGCCCTGGGCATGGATCAGATTGTGCCGGCGATTAGCCGCGATGATGTACATCAAAGCCTGCATCACCATTAATGGGTTTGGACTCATGGGTATTGCCCTAGCAAACAGGTCCAGGTAACAGGCGCATAAAATTTAAGTGCGGATAAGGTTTCTATGGCGTATGCGTTGACGTTGGGCACAGTCAGCTTTTTCTTGGCTGTCATTTGGGGCCGCCCCTTGATCGATATGCTCAAGCGGCATGGTCTTGGCAAGCAAATTCGGGTGGATGGGCCTGAAGGCCATCAAATCAAGACCGGCACCCCGACGATGGGTGGAATTTTAGTCGTCGTTCCAGTCCTACTCATTACCGGTATTCTAAATATCG
>CAMPHP010000340.1 GCA_946885925.1 uncultured Litorilinea sp. | reverse complement strand
ATGCGCCACCCATTTCGCCCAAAACGCCCATAACCAGTGCCAGCGCGGCCAGCGCGGCTGTCTCGGCACGCAAAATGCGCGGCCCCAGTGATACCGTTTGCCAGCCAGCCTGCTCTGCCTGTGCGATCTCGTCAGCCCCTAAGCCACCTTCAGGGCCGATCAATAGGCTTACCGAGTTCACAGGCAGAGATGCCTGCGTTAAGGCATGGATCAGACCAGGGTTGCTCTTGCCTTCTTCCCAAGCGACCAAACGCAAACCTGGGGCATGTGCCAACGCATCGGTCAAGCTACACCCAGCTTCTAGCACAGGCATGCGCCCACGCCCCGACTGCTCCGCAGACTCACGAACAATGGTCTCCCAGCGCGCCTGCTTGCTGCGTAGCGCCCCCACAGGACGCACGATGGTACGGCTACTAACGACAGGCACCAGCTTTGTCACGCCTAGCTCGGTCGCCTTCTGCCAAACCCATTCTAACTTATCCGCCTTGAGCACACATTGGTAAAGCGTCACCTCAATGTTAGGTTCTGAACGCGCAGGACGCACTTCGAGCACGCGGCCAGTGGCATCACGCTTTTCGATACTGACCACTTCCACCAGTCGCTCGCTGCCCTGGTTATCCAGCAGCACAAGTTTGGCCCCGGTCTGCACACGTAAGACTCGCGTTAATTGATGATGTAGCGAGGACAAAGAGATAACCTCGCCAGCAGCAGCTAACGAATCGGGGAGAAAGAAACGTTGCATAGTGGTTGATTCAATGCCCCTCTACAAACTACCTTGCGCCCTATCGCGGGTTCCATCTTGCGTCACAGAGCGACGTACAAACAGGACAACCCAATCCCCTTCTTGCTCACGACCGACTACACTCAAGCCATGTCGAGCCGCGGCTTCCTCCACCAAATGGGCACGTTCTTCAATGATGCCAGAAAGAATCATGGTGCCATTTTCGGCCAAGGGTTCAGCCAGTGGCACATTCTCATAGCTGCTGTCAAACAACCCGGCAATCACTTCCGCCAAGATGTTGGCAACCACCGCCTGGAAACGCCCTGCCATACCTGATGGAATGCTCTCTTGGCGCACGTCAATCAAACCGTCAGGGGCGAGTGTTAAGCCATTGATCTCTACATTCTCGCGCGTCACACTGACGGCAATCGGGTCAATATCCGTGGCGACAATGGCCGACGCGCCTAACTTTGCAGCAACAATCGACAGCACGCCACTGCCTGTGCCCACATCCAGCACTTGATCGCCGGGCCGGACGGTTGCCTCTAGCGCCGCCACACAAAGGCGTGTCGTGGGATGCAGTCCTGTACCAAAGGCCATGCCAGGGTCAAGCTCGACGATTAGGTCATCAGGTTCACCAACGAACTCTTCCCAACTGGGTTTCAGCACAACTCGCCGCCCGATCCGCATTGGCTTATAAAACTTCTTCCAAGCATGGGCCCAGTCTTCCTCACGCAAAATGCGGAACTGTGGTTCAGGCATGGGATAGATGCGGCTCAGATACCAAAGCCCCTCTTCAATCTGGCGGCGCACGGCTTCACCTCGCGCGCCCGGCTTAAGATAGGTCTTAACAACCACCTTATATTGACCGTCAATGGGCTGGTTGAAATCATCAAAGCCAGTCGCCTCGATCACCGCGCCACCACCCCCTGCTTCACCCGCCTCGCTATCCTCTTCATAGCCGCCACCATTATAGCGGTTGAAAAGCTCACTCACGGCTTCGGCAGCTTCCGAATCCACTTCCACACTGATTTCTAAAATCTCGCCAGGCTGGATCGCCTGAGGTTCGCTCATATACGTCACCTAGCTCTTTGAAAAGCATCTAACTTAAAGTTGCTACGATTGGTATTTCACTGGTACTGTCATTCCTCCCTCCGGTCGGAATGACAATCTCGTTCTATTGGGCAAGTAGCTATTAGGCAAGTAGCAACTTAAGTATCTAGCAAAAAACAGAGACCGGCAGTAAGCAAGCCGATCTCTGTTCTGCTACTTTATCTCGTTACGAAATCAACCAGCTTGCGCAAACGCATCATTGCCGGTAGGTTAGTCATTACCGCCAAAAATGCGGTCGAAAAAGCCTTTGTGCTGGGGTTCCACATTGTGATCGCCAAAAGTCTTGGCAAGCTCACGCAAAAGCTGTTTTTGCTCATTGTTGAGATTTGTCGGTGTCATCACCTTGACAGTAATGATCATATCACCGCGGCCACTGCGTTGGAGGCGTGGTACACCCAACCCGCGCAGCGTAATATTCCGCCCCGATTGTGTTCCCGCAGGAATTTCTACCTCCTGCTGCCCGCCTTCGAGCGTCGGTATCTTAACCGTTGCGCCCAAGGCAGCCTGGGCGATGTTGACGGGCAGATCGATATGCACATCAAACTGGCTGCGCGTAAAGACAGGGTGGGAGTCCACTTCCACAACCACATAGAGATTGCCAGGAGGCCCGCCTAGCTGGCCTGCCTCTCCCTCACCCGGCAACCGGATACGCGTGCCTTCATCCACCCCGGCAGGAATCTTGACATTGATCTTGCGGTTCATGCGCACACGTTTGTTGCCATTGCACTTGGTACAAGGAGATGGAATGACTTCGCCCGTACCATTGCACGTAGGACAGGTCGTCGCAGTAATGACTGCACCAAACAAAGGACTTTGCTGACGGCGGCGCACTTCTCCCGCCCCACCACAGGTAGAACAGGTTACGGGTGCTGTCGGTGGTTCTGCGCCGCTGCCCTTGCAGCGATCACAGACTTCCATCCGCGGAATATCCAAATCCCGTTCGGTACCAAAGATCGCTTCCTCAAAGGTCAAGCGAATGTCCGTGCGTAAATCTGCGCCAGCGCGCGGTTGGCGACGGCTGCGTGCACTGCTCGTCGCACCAAAACCGCCGAAAATTTCCTCAAAGATGCTACTCAGATCGCCAAAGCCACCATTGAAATCACCCATGCCGACACCTTGCAGCCCATCGTGACCAAAGCGGTCATAGGCGGCCCGCTTTTGATCATCATTTAGGACTTGATAGGCTTCGTTGATTTCCTTAAAGGTTGCTTCGGCTTCTGGGGTTTTATTAACGTCTGGGTGGTATTTTTGAGCGAGTTTGCGGAAAGCTTTTTTCACTGAGTCTTTGTCCGCAGTACGCTCCACACCCAAGACTTCGTAGTAATCACGCTTGCTCATGTTCTTCCGTTCTTACCTCACATGCCCCTAAAATCACCAGTTCCGTACCAGGTTCATCTTCATATGATGGTCTTCAACATCGCGTACGAATGTAACCTATGAATGTAACCTATGAATATCGCGTGTACAGGCCAGGTACAGAGTACTCACTCCCAACTAATGATCCAGGCGCACAAGCCTGCCAGCACCACTGTTGCTCCCATGAGAGCGGCCCATTGACCAGGCAAAAAGCCTACATGTCGTGCGCTGAAATAGAGAATGACCACCATTCCCATTGCTAACACAATCCAGTTCGAGAGCACCGGGTGTTCATCCCAAAAGCGCTTCAACTCGTTCATGAGTCTGCCATTCCACTCCCGTTGCTTGCATCCTTATTCATGCCTTGGTTTGTTCCAACCGAAAGTTGCGCCATCCGCTTGGGATAGGTCTCTTTCAAGTCGGCCCAAATGGCATCAAGTTGTGCATACAACTCATCTAACGTGCCGCTATTATCAATCACACGGTCGGCCTGGTTAATTTTGGCCGCTTGGGGTGATTGCATCCCCATCCGTTGGCGAGCAGTCGCCTCATCCATGCCGCGGTTCTCAATCAATCGCCGCAATTGCACTTCAGGTTTCGATACGACCACCCAGACCTCGTCGCATTGCGAGAACATTGGCCCAGCTTCCAATAGCTTCACTGCTTCCAAAACAATCACGCTAGCAGGGGCCGTTTCCACCAACTTCAATGTCATGGCAAAGACAGCGGGGTGTACAATCTGCTCTAGTTTATTGAGCAGATCGGCATTGGTAAAGACAATTTGGCCCAATGCTTTGCGGTTGATGGTCTTATCGGGATTGAGAATAGCGGGGCCGAATTCTGCCACGACAGCATGATAGGCAGGGCCATCGGGAGTCATTGCCTGATGCCCTAGCTTATCGGCATCAATCACATAAGCTCCTAGTTGAGCCAAATAATCCAGCACCGTGCTCTTGCCCGTCGCAATATTACCAGTCAAACCGATCACAAGGGAATTGGCAGTCATAGCTTCTCTTGCAGAATAATTTATCAGGGATAATACGCTCGTACCACCCAACAACTCATCGCACGAGCAAAAGACCCTACTGTATTAATCACCTGACTGTATCAACTAAAAGATAAATCCGCTAAAAGATAATTAATTAGAACGCACTGACTATAGTATACTAACGAATACATCACGAATACATCGTTATGTTAGCTCATGTGGTGGCAAATCCTCGCCCCACTCACAATCTAAGCCACGACAGCCGTACACATAAGCTCCAATTATACCACAAATAATATCATATTCACCTATTTAATTATGAAAATGCCTCTAACGATGGACTTTTTTGCGAGATTGACACAGGCTTGCTACATCACCTATACTACTTGACCTAACTACTTGACTTATACGAAGTATTCGTATACAGGTTTCTACCACAGAGAAGCTATGTAAGCGGCTGGTGCTCCACGTAAAACACACCAGATGTATCTCTTGCTCTCATTGTTTTAGTTACTTCATATTTTATCCTTGACATAGGTAGTTCTATAGGTCCTATCCTATGGGCGTTTTCTGTACTCTACGCCTAGTTACCAGCCTAGTTACCATCCAAGGTCCAACTCTAAGAGTTAATTCTATAAATTCTATAACCGAGAGTCCTAAGTAACCACAAGAGTAACCATCAAGAGTAACCATCAAGAGTAACCATCAGGAGCGTAGCATATGTCTCGAAAGTTTTTATTGATTAGT
>CAMPHP010000339.1 GCA_946885925.1 uncultured Litorilinea sp. | reverse complement strand
TCTTCTAAGTGGCTGGTCAAGCAAGTAATCCGCTGCTGAAGGCTGGAGACCATCTCTCTAGGGGCGCGTGCCTATAAAGTGGCAAATCGAGTAATTTCACAAAACAACCATTAGGAAGCCGAGATAGACGAAGATGCCGATGTACAACGTACATGCTCATGCCTGGGAACCAGAGAAGCATATTGCCGCCGCAACCCGCGCCGAAGCCGACCGTTCGCGCGGCAGGCCTATGGATCTCAGCGTAGACTTTGAGCATTTTATGGAGGAAGAGGCTGCGCCTTTTGACAAGACCTTTGTCTTTGGGGCCAAGGCCAAGCGTACCGGCTATTGGGTGCCGGACGAGTACATTGCTGAGTTTGTGGGGCGTGCGCCCGACAAGTTGGTTGGCTTTGCCGCTTGTGACTCTACCCAAGAGGGCGCGCTGGCAGAACTGCGCAAGGGGATTGAGGAACTGGGTTTGCGCGGGGTCAAGATGATGCCCATGTATGCAGGATTTGACCCGCGCGACGAGCGTTGCCAGCCCATCTATGCCTATTGCCAAGAGCAGAAATTGCCCATCCTCTTTCACAGCGGCACCACCTTTAACCAGGATGCGCCACTGGGCTATACGCGCCCCTGGCTTTGGGACGAAGTAGGGATGCGCTATCCGGAATTGCGGATGATCCTGGCGCATGTGGGCCATCCTTTTGGCGAAGAGTGCTTGGTCGTCATTCGCAAGCACCCGCATGTCTATGCCGACATCTCCGCGCTCTTCTATCGCCCTTGGCAGTTCTATAACATGCTCATCGCTGCCCAGGAGTACAATGTTACCAACAAGCTCTTCTTTGGCACCGATTATCCTTTTGCCAGGGCGCAGGAGTCGATCAACGGGCTGCGTAACGCCAACCACATCATCGGCAACAGTGGTCTGCCACACGTCACAGAAGCGACCATCGAGGGCATTTTGCATCGTGATGTGCCTGCCTTGCTAGGGATGGCATGATGCGTGCCGTTGTGCTAGAGGCCTTGCAGCAACTCTCCCTAGACGAAGTGCCAGTGCCAGAAATAGCTGACGATGAACTATTGGTGCAGACCGCAGCGGCGACCATCTGTACATCGGACCTGCACGACATTGCCGCCAATCCATTTGGCGCGCCGCTTCCCCTAACGCTAGGTCATGAAGGAGCCGGACGAGTTGCGGCTGTGGGGTCAAAGGTCACTGGCTTTGCCGTAGGAGATCGGGTTGTCACCCATCCTGTACATCCTTGTGGCGAGTGTCGAGCCTGCCGCACGGGAATGGCGCATCTCTGTATGAACTTGCGCCACTTTGGCTTGAATATGCCTGGGACCTTTGCCGACTATTACGTCGTGCGCGTCGACCGCGCTCGGCACTTGCCCGCCCATGTGCCATACGCAACCGGAGCGCTCTTTGAGCCCATCTGCGTTTGCCTGCAAGCCCTGGCACAAGCACGTCTGCCCGCGGGTGAGCCGCTGCTCATCCTGGGCGATGGCCCATTTGGGCTGCTCATGGCGCGGCTGGCACATGCTCAAGGGATGGCTCCGGTGGTTGTGGCAGGACACCAGGAGTTTCGCTTGTCACGCGCGGGCAGCGGCGCGATTGCGGTGAACACAGCCGGAATGGCTGATCCGGCGGGTGCGCTGCTAGAGGTCACTGACGGCGCGGAATATGGGGCTGCGATCTTGGCAACCGAAGCCAAGCGCGCCATACCAACCGGGCTAGCTTGTTTGGGGCGCAAACGTCGCTTGGTGATCTTTGCGTCGCTGCTCGGTGATACTCCGCTCGACTTAATGACCGTGCAAGCCAAAGAGTTGGAGATTGTGGGGGCGTGCAACGACGAAGACCGGCTGGATGCAGCGTTGGCCTTTTTGGTCACAGAGACCGCATCGCTTTCCGAGTTGGTGACGCACGAATTGCCCCTAACAGAGTATGCCACAGCACTGGAACTGGCAGCGCATGGGCAGGATCAGGCGATCAAGGTCGCCTTGATGACCAATTAGCGTAGTGGAATAGAACGATTCAAAGCGAAAAAACGAGCAAAGAGACGGTCTATGAAGATAGTCGATGTGGAAGCAATGGTCTTGGATACGGGCAAAGATTACTCGGATCCAAGCGTAGCAGCAGAGGCACATGGGGTGCGCTTTGTTTCGCTGATCAAGATTACGACGGATGAAGGCATCGTCGGCTGGGCCGATGTTGAGACGCAGCCCCATGTGGGAAAGCAGATTGTCGATGCTCCTTCCGGTGGGGCTATCGGCTTTGAAGGGATTAAGGCGGCACTGATTGGAGAAGATCCGCTAGAACACGAGCGGCTTTGGCAGAAGATGAACCGCTATCTCGCCTATTATGGTCGCCAGGGGGCTGGAATTCAGATGATCTCCGGTGCCGACATTGCCCTGTGGGATATTGCGGGCAAGGCTTTGGGCCAACCTGTCTCAAAGCTCCTGGGTGCATCCTATCGCGATAAGGTCAAGGTCTACGCCTCCACGCTCTTTCGCCCTACACCAGATGCCATGAAGGCGGCAGTGGCTGAGTATCTGGAACATGGTTTCCGCGCTATTAAGTTTGGGTGGGGTGTCTTTGGCTATGACTTGCGTCTGGATATTGCCTTGGTTCAGGCGGCGCGTGCCGAAGCAGGGCCAGATATTGATTTGATGGTAGACGCGGGCTGGTATGGCACGAGCTATGCCAACCCCTATAAGCCACGTCCCCTGCGTGATTGGATTCGTCTCGTAAAGGCACTGGAAGAAGCCGACATTTTCTGGCTAGAGGACTTTTTGCACCCGGATAATTTTGCTGGCTATGGCGAAGTGGCGGCGCATACAACCACGCTGCGCCTGGCCGCGGGTGAACAGTTGGCAGGCTATCAAGCCTTTGAGCGATTGGCCGAAGAAGGGCGAGTGCACACACTCCAGCCTGATCTCTCGCGCTGTGGCGGGCTTACTGTAGGGAGGCAGATTGCCGACTTGGCCGTACGCAAGCAGATCGACTGCGTGCCCCATGCTTGGCTGACCGACATTCTTAAGGCTGCTTCGCTGCATTTGAATGCTTATAGCATGAATTCACTTTATCTGGAGTACAATGTCTCCACCGCATCGCTCCTGAACACACTCTGTGTCGAGCCTATCCAGATGAAAGATGGCTATGTCCCTGTGCCCACGGCTCCGGGGCTAGGGGTGGAGGTTGATGAGAAGGTGATAGAGAAGTTCCGCATTTTATGACGACAAACAATTGTGCGCTCCCAGAGCCGTGAGTAACAGAGGAATAAGCAAGAGATGGTAGAGACTTCGACAACGCCACTCGTTGACGAGCAGGCGATTTTAGATTTTATCCGGCAGAATTTACATGTAGCTGCTGTTTGCGACATTTTGGATGACCTGGGCTATCGAGAGCAAGCCATGCACCAGCGGCTGCGCCCGCTCTTGCCCGATATGCACAACTGCGGCTTTGTGGGGCGCGCCCGCACGCTGCGCTGGATGGAGACTGATTACATCGTTGAGGAGGATCCCTATGGCCTAGAGATCGACTTCATGGACAGTCTCAAGCCAGGTGATGTGATTGTTCATTCGACTGACTTTAGTGGCACGAATGCGCCCTGGGGTGAATTGATGACCACGGTCGCTAAGTATCGTGGAGCCGTAGGCTGTGTCTGTGACAGCCAGGTGCGCGACACGGTGCAAATTATCGAGATGAATTTCCCGGTCTATTATGCGGGGATCCGCCCGTTGGACTCCAAGGGACGGGCGCGTGTGATGGGGATGGATTTGCCTGTGCGCTGTGGCGATGTCCTGGTTTATCCGGGTGATCTGATTTTTGCCGACTATGACGGTATTGTTGTGATACCCCAAGCTGAGGTGCAACAGGTGCTTAAGCTTGCACAGGAGAAGATGACCAAGGAGTCGCACACGCGCGCAGATTTGCTCCAGGGCCAAACGCTGCGCGAAGTCTATGACCGCTACGGGGTACTGTAGAACTCTGTTACTTATTGAACAAAGGGGGATAGCGGCAAGATTGCCAGCTATCCCCCTTTCTACATCGCATAACTATACAGAGAGCCTTTGGGGAAAGCTCGTCACCCTCATGATGTCACCCTCATGATAAAGTCTACGATAGTCGCAGCATAGAACTCAGGATGGCTTTGCTCAGGTTCATGGCCCATCCCTACAAAAATCTTTCGCTCCGCGTGGGGAAGTACAGCCGCCAATTCCTCTACAATAGGAGGGGCGAAAGAAGGCCCTTCTCCACTAAGCGTCAACAATGCAGGATGGGGGAACGCGTGCAGACGAGCAAGATCAACCGAAAGGGCGTCTGGGTCATGCATCTCATCGAGAAATGTAGGTGCATTGTAGAGGACTAGCTGCCGGAGTTCTAACGGCAGTTGTTCCCATGCTCCAGAGCCGAATATGATTGTGTCAACAAATAGACGCGTCCCTGCTTCCATGTCGCCAGCTTCGAGCCGTTCCACGACAGCAGCGATGCGTGCTTTGGTGGCATGGAGCACGCCTTTTCCATCCGCCTCATCAGCAAGAAGACCGAGGAGTGGCGGCTCGTTGACAATCAGACTTCGGAACAACTCCGGCCTTTCTCCTGCAAGCCGCAGCACAATCGAGCCCCCAAAGGAACTGCCAACAATATGGGCGGGGGTAAGCCCTAACGTCTCGATTAATGCGGCGAGATCGGCAACGTCATCCCGTATGCAGCCTTGGAAGGTAGGGCGTTCACTTTGGCTATGGCCGCGCCGGTCATACGTGAGTACTCGAAACGATTGCGAAAGGAATGGGATAACAGGGTTCCAATTGCGATGGTCTATCCAGGAGCCATGAACAAGCACGAGCGGTTCCCCAACATTCCCCGTAAGTTCCCAGTAAAGTTGAACCCCATTGACGGT
Organism: uncultured Litorilinea sp.; assembly: GCA_946885925.1. The sequence continues at coordinate 46 of CAMPHP010000339.1, read as the reverse complement.
TGTTGTTGGCATCGTATACCTCCGTGTTGATCTCTATGTGTAGCTC
>CAMPHP010000338.1 GCA_946885925.1 uncultured Litorilinea sp. | reverse complement strand
TTGCCTACCGGTCAATTGTTCGTAAGTATTAGGCCCGATTTTGATATACTTTTTTACATTGATATGAAAGTCGGTATGATAGTTCATGCGCGTTCGCTATCTGTTTAGCCTTATTGATACACCGGCCTGGGGATGGGAAAACTAGAGCGGATCGAAAGCGGTACCTGGCAACGGGAATCTTTTATGGTCGATTATCGCGCCGAGTGGCTGACCGATGTTTTGGTGGAGCGCGCGACGTGTAGCGCTGAGATTAGCCCACTCGCTGTGGTCGATGGTGGTTTGCGTGCACCTGCGGTTGCCCAAGAGGGTGTGGTGTGGGCGAGATTCTGGTTCCGGCGCGAAAGTTGGATCGTTGAGAAGTATTTCTCTCCGTTGGGCCGGATTATGGGATTTTACGCACCCATTTGCGGCCCGATTGAATATCATACGGGCCGTTTGGCGGCTGATTGGTATGGGCTGGCGCTTTGGATTAGTGAGCAAGGGCGTGTTACTGTGCTTGGTGAGCAGGCATTTGAAGAAGCCTCCGCAGAGGGCAGCCTCCCTCCGGTCGCAGAGGAACAAGCGGAACATCGGATACGCGAATTGACAACCTTGACAGCGCAGCGGCGCTTTCCACCTGCATTTGTGCGTAATTTTGGGATTGTGACAAATAGACCATGATAGCGATCCTTGACTATGGAGTGGGCAACCTACGCAGCGTCTACAAGGCGTTTGAAACGGTTGCGGTTCCCCTGGGCATCCCTGTTGATATTGTTGATCACCCAACGGATTTGACGCGTTGGCGGGCGGTTGTATTGCCTGGACAGGGGGCCTTTGGCGACAGTGTCAATAACTTGCGTGCACAACAGCTAGAACGGCCCTTGTTGGACGCAGTTGAGGCAGGATTGCCTGTGTTGGGCATTTGCGTTGGGATGCAGTTGCTCTTTGACGAGAGCGAGGAGATGGGGCAGCACGAAGGTTTGCATATCATTCCGGGCCAAGTGCTGCGCTTTTCGGATAAGATGAGCGATCCGTTGCACAACGGACGCATGTTGCGCGTGCCGCAACTTGGGTGGAACCAGCTACACCAGCATCAAACAGATGATCTGCTGGCGGGTGTGCCCGATGGTGCCTACGCTTATTTTGCTCACAGTTATTATTGCCAGCCAGATCAGCCTGATTCGATTCTTGCTTCAACGGACTATGGGCGCGATTATGCCAGTATCGTTCGATATAAGAACGCCTGGGGCATTCAGCCGCATCCTGAAAAGAGCCATACGGTTGGGTTGCGAATTCTAGCTAATTTTATGCGTATGGTTGTGGCTGCTGAGGTAGACGCTGAGGTAGACGTACCAACATCTCGTTAATTTGTCCTACCCTTTCCCAAGTCTAATCTGCAAGGCTAAACCAACAGATTAGGCTTGCAGATTAGACGTGCATTGCAGCGTCTTTCATCATGCGAATTTATTTGATCACGCACGCGCACACAGAGCAGATTCCTCATGTGGCGATAGATGCTTGGCAACTTTCGGCACGTGGGATCCAGCAGGCCACGGAGTTGGCAAAAGCTTCATTTTGGGCAGAGATTGACCGTGTTGTCATGAGTTCCGAACCTAAAACGTGGCTGACGGTCGCTGATATTGTTCAGGCGCGGAAGCTCCCGGTGTGGATAGACTGCCGTTTTGATGAGTTGCGGCGCAGCGGCTGGTTTGAGGACTATGCTGCCCAGGTGGCGAAGGTCTTTGCCCAACCCACGCAATCGGTGAGTGGATGGGAGCCTGCAAGTTTTGCACAGCAGAGAGCGCAGCAAGGTCTTGCTGATCTACAACGCCGCTTTCCCGGCGAGACGCTGGCACTTGTGGGACATGGGATCTCTTTGAGTTTGGTGCACGCGGGATTGTTAGGTCTTGCTCAGGTTGACCATGAGGTTTGGCAACGATTATCTTTTGGGACCTATGCGGTTGCTTCCCTAGCCCCACCAGCAATCATTCAAGATTTTGCCCAGAGTAAGAATACAGTGCGGTAAACAGTAGCCTTAGTAGCCTTCGTCAGGCTATTTCTCTGTGCGAGGCGTCTGTATCAGTTGTACATGATCAGTTGTACATGTATCTTGACAGTGTATCTTGATATACGACAGGGATAGATGTTACGTATGACTGTATCTACTTATGGTAAGGTCTTTGCTATGAGCAAGCTCTGCGGGAGAGCTTTACATGACATTGCCGCAGCGATGATGCTCTGATTGCTTGTGTTTGAATTGTAGACATGCCAGGATGGTTAGTAGGACATGATTATTTATCCGGCGATTGATCTCCGGCTTGGACGCTGTGTACGCCTTCGTCAGGGGGATCCTAATACGGAAGCTGTTTTTAGTGAGGACCCGGCTACAATGGCGCGCCATTGGGTAAGTCAAGGGGCAGAGTGGTTGCATGTTGCGAATCTGGATGGCGCACTGGGGGTTACACAAGACCAGATTGCCAGGTTGCATCGCTCTGCTGGCAAGGCGCTGAGTGGAAAGGTGGGTTCTTTGGAGCAACACCTGCCGATAAACCTGCAGAGCCTTTTGGAAATTCGGCGCAGTGTAGAAGTGCCAATCCAATTTGGTGGTGGCTTGCACACGATTGAAGATATCCGGTTGGCGCTGGAATTGGGTACTGACCGAGTGGTGCTTGGAACAGTCGCCGTGGAAAAGCCGCGTTTGCTCTCTGAGGCGCTTAGCCGTTGGGGCGCGGAACGGATCGTTGTTGGCATTGATGCGCGCGATGGAAAAGTCGCGATAAATGGCCGGCAAGAGACCAGTCAAGTAGATATGGTTGACCTGGGCCATCAAATGCACGCGATGGGCGTACGGCGCGTCATATATACTGACATTCATCGAGATACGATGATGAATGGTGTAAATATTGAAGCAACAGCGCACTTGGGTGATATTACTGGCTTAAATGTCATTGCAAATGGTGGCGTAGCAGGTATTTGTGACATTGAGCAACTCAAGGCACATGAGCATTTTAACATTGATGGTGTGATCGTGGACCAGGCACTGTATACAGGCAATTTTGATTTGCGTGCTGCGGTAGCAATTGGGCATGAACCGCTGCGCCGTCGCAGTGCAGGTATTGTGCCTTATCGTCGCGGTGAGCGTGGCCCAGAGTTCTTGTTGTTGTTCAACTTCTTTTTTGATCAATGGCAATTTCCGCGTGGCGGCGTTCAGTTTAATGAAGCGGATATTGTCTGTGCCTTGCGTGAGTTTCAAGAGGAGACGGGGCTTTCAATTCACCAACTTCACGAGTCATGTCGCGTTGAACTGCACTACACGGCTACAATCCGGGACTATGCCATCGACCGCACCGTAGTCTACTACCTGGCTGAGGTAGATGGAGGCGAGATTGCCTTGGGCGATGAGAATCACTGCGAGGTGCGCTGGGTTGACTATCAGGAGGCGTGGGAGTTGTTAACAGAGACGAGCCCTGAACAACTGCCCGCCCTGGATGCGGCAATTGCCTATTTGCATGGGATGCCGCAGCATTGATCACTGATGTACATCGAACTACTATAAATCGAACTCCTGTAAATCGGACTAGTGTGAATTAAATCATCCATTGTGAGTTAAGGACGATTCTATGCTCGCCAAGCGAGTGATTCCTTGTTTAGATGTGAAAGATGGCCGGGTTGTGAAGGGTGTGAACTTCGTTGACCTGGTTGATGCTGGCGATCCTGTAGAGCAAGCGCAGATTTATGATCAAGAGGGTGCGGACGAACTTGTCTTCTTGGATATTACGGCAACTCATGAAGCGCGCGATATTATGATTGACATGGTGCGCCGTGTGGCGGATACCGTTTTTATCCCCTTTACTGTGGGTGGGGGGATTCGCACGGTGGGTGACATGCGTGCCATTCTATTGGCTGGAGCGGATAAGGTAAGTATTAACAGCGCGGCAGTACAGAATCCCCAGTTGATTCGAGATGCTGCCCAACGCTTTGGCAGCCAATGTATTGTGGTGGCAATTGATGCTCGGCGGCGTACGGGAGACGATTTGGCTGTGCGTGGAGCGGGTTGGGATGTGTATGTCCGTGGTGGGCGCAGCAACACAGGGCTGGATGCTGTCGAATGGGCCAAGGAAGCGGAACGGCAGGGTGCTGGTGAGATTCTATTGACCTCGATGGATGGCGATGGCACGCTTGAAGGATATGATGTCGAGTTGACCCGTGCGATTAGCGAAGCTGTCACCATTCCTGTTATTGCCAGTGGTGGCGCTGGGCGACCTGAACACTTTGCCCAGGCTTTAACCTATGGTGGGGCTGCGGCAGCATTAGCCGCCAGCCTTTTCCACTTCCGCCAGCTGAGCATTCAAGAGGTAAAGGATTCCTTGGTTGAGGCAGGCATTCCGGTGCGGATGCCATTGCGTGACTTGGTTTAGATTATATAGCTTTGGATTATGATGGTGTAGATTACATTTTAGGCTGGAATTTATGGTCGAAGAGCAACAGTTGGATGTAGAAACTTTTCTGGCAACAGTGAAGTTTGATAAGGATGGGCTTGTCCCTGCCATTGTGCAAGATAGCAATACGGGACAGGTGTTGATGATGGCATGGATGAACGCTGAAAGTTTGCGTAGCACATTAAAGAGAGGGGAAACCATCTTTTGGAGCCGGAGTCGCCAGGAGTTATGGCATAAGGGAGCGACGAGTGGCAATGTGCAACGGGTCCTTGAACTTCGCGTGGATTGTGATGGAGATACATTGCTCGTCAAGGTCGATCCTGCTGGCCCTGCGTGCCATACAGGGGCAACAAGCTGTTTCTTTCGTGCAGTTGAGCAGGTTGTGGCAACGCCTTAGCGAAAGCAGAGATATTCAAGCGATACAGTTCTTTGGCTCACTACTTTGACAGGCTAATTTTGCGACGAGCTTCGTTGCAATTAAGTTTAGATGCAATAACTAGAGAATGAGATCGGCATGAGCAGTGTTTTGC
>CAMPHP010000337.1 GCA_946885925.1 uncultured Litorilinea sp. | reverse complement strand
GTCAAACACATCTCACCAAGAGGGTCCATCCCAGGAAGTAGGCAAGTTTTCGCCACCACGAGAGCAAATAGTCTGTCACCCCGTAGGGGTCTCTCTGAGATCGCGCCGCCAGGGAGACCCCTACGTGCCCCAAAGCGTACCTACTTCCTAAAATTTGCGATGCACCCGGGGTCGTTAGGTGTCTCTGCCCTCAGGATCATTCTTGGCGCAACGTGGCGATGACTTCTGGTGTAATTGGATTAACGCCACGCATCAGTGCCTCAATCCATGCTTGGCGCAGCTCAATATAGGCCGGCAGATCCCGCTCACTTTGCGTTCGCAGCGCATCAATCAACATCTGAAAATCAGCAATGGCAGCATCATAGTCATTCAGCAGCGCATAAACTAGACCGCGCGCATCAAAATACAAGGGATCAGGGTCTAGTTTAATCGCTTGATTGCAATAGGGCAGGGCCATCTCAGGCTGAAGGTGCAGCCCATACGCCCGGCACAGCAAGTTGTTGAGATTAGCGTCGTCGGGGCTGAGTTGGATAGCTTGATCATAACTCGCCGTCGCTTGCTCCCAATCGCCCTGGGCAGCATAGGCATTACCGCGGTTGTAATAGGCATAGACGTAACTTGGATCGAGTTGGATAACCTGGTTGTAATCCTCAATCGCCTGTGCCCACTCCTCTTGGGCGGCATAGGTATTGCCCCGGTTGTAATAGGCATTCACATACTCTGGGGCAAGTTGAACCACCTGATCATAATTTGCAATCGCCTGTGCCCACTCCCTTTGAGAAGCGTAGGCATTGCCCCGATTGTAGTAGGCGTTCACATAGTCTGGGATAAGCCGAATGACTTGATCATAATTTGCAATCGCCTGCGCCAACTCTCCTAGATCAGCATAGCTATTGCCGCGGTTGTAATAGGCATCTGCATACGTAGGATCCAGCAGAATCACCTGATCATAGTCCGCAATCGCCAGTTCCTTCTCTCCCTGGTTATAGTAAGCATTGCCGCGGTTGTAATAGGCATTGGCGTAACTAGGGTTAAGTTCAATGGTTTGGCTATAACTCTCAATCGCCCTATCAAGATCGTTAATGGTGGGCTGCTGGTAGAGCCAGCCAAGACGAAAGTAAGCCTCGGCCAGATCCACCGACCTCACCGCAGCGGCAGACGAATGGATAGCGCGCGCCAATATCTCAATGGCTTGGGCATCATCCCCAGCGGCATCATAAGACTGTGCAACGGCAAAGAGTGCCAGAAAGCTCAGTTGCCCCGGCAAGTCTTCGGTGATGAAATGAGCATAAGCATCCGGATTCACCCATTGGCTGCGCTCGCGCTCCACAATCATGGCTTGTGCCGCTTCTAAATGAGGTTGCAGGAGATTCAGATAATTCACAACAATCTCTACCCCAGTATCTTCGCCCCAAATCACCATACTCGCCTGATAGAGCCGGCCTAGGGCTTCCGCAGCTACACGAGCATCTGCGGTTAGAACAGTGGGTTCCACGGCGACACGCACCTGCGCCCCGCTCAATTGCCCAAGTTCACCCTCAATTCTGCGCCGGATCTTGACTTCAGGTTCGGTATTGATCGCCGTTGTATTGTGAAAGCGCGCAATGAGAATCAGCGTTTCATCAGGTGTCGCTGTAGCAAATGCCAACGGTGTTGCCGTTGCAGGGACTACGGGCGTGGCCGTTGGTGCCAGGGTTGGAGTTGGGACTGGTGTGCCGACCAAAGCAATTGTCACAAACGAACGGCTAGGTGGCGCGACGAGCAGCGCCACCACTGCTAGGAGGATCACGCCCAGACCCAACATTGCCCAAGGGCGATAGGGGCCATAGCGATAGGTGGAGGTCGACTGTCCATTCTCATCCACACTGCGCCTGGTTAACAGATGGATGAAACCATAGCAAAATGCGGCAAGCAGCACAGCCACAAAGGCCACAACGCTGAGATGGTAATTTTCGCGCACCAGTAGGACAAAGCCCACGATGCCAGTCACAGCCGCTATCGCGCCTTTAGTCCAGTTTGATAGCTGTGACAGCCAATCGTCTGGGGGTTTTGGTGTACTCATTGCTGAATAATCTCCAGCAAACACTTACGCGCTCAGCCGCAGCCGCTGCCATTTCTCTTGGAAACCAGGCCGGTCAAAAACTTCTGGATTGAGCACACCCTTTTGTGGCTTGCGACCATAGGCTAGATCCACCATGCCCTGGCAGACAGCCCGCCCGATGTCCCGAAAGAGTTCGTCTGTCCAGGCAATGGCATGGGGGGCCAAGATCACATTGTCCAAATTGCCAAAGCGATGCGGCGACGTCACAGGTTCGTCCACAAGGCAGTCGAGGGCAGCACCAGCGATCTGCCGCTTCTCTAGGGCCTCATAGAGTGCATCCTCATTCACCAATCCACCGCGTGCCGTGTTGAGTAAATAGGCAGTTGGTTTCATCAAACTGAGTTCGCGAGCACCAATCAGATTGCGCGTCTTTTCGGTCAGGGGACAGTGCAGCGAGACAAAATCCGCCTCGGCCAACAACTCATCCAATCCAACCAGCTTCACCCCCAACGCTTCGGCGGTCGCTGGGTCTACATAGGGATCAAACGCTAGTGGCTGCTTCATGCCAAAGATGCTGAGTAACCGGATTGTCTCGCGCGCAATCCCACCCAGCCCCACGCTCCCAAAGGTATGGTCGCGCAGTTCAGACCCCATGTAGCGCGTCCTCGCATCCAAATCACCTGTGCGTACCAAGCGGTCTGTGAACCGCGTCTGGTGGCTCAGCGCAATCATCCAACCCACTGTCGCCTCTGCCACGGATCTGTCCACCGCACCTGCCGTAATAAACGCCAGCACGTCGGCTTCTGTGCACGCAGCCACATCAACCTTTTCATAGCCAACGCCAAAACGACCGATGGCTAGCAAATTCTCTGCCTTTGAGACAGTTTCCTTGGTCACAGCGGGTAGCAGGACGATCAGCGCATTGGTATCGCCAAGTTGGTCGGAGCCAATCTCTGGGCGGTTATCTTTCAGCGGAGAATAGGTGATCTGTGGCTGGGCATCAAGGACCGAAAGGCCCATATCTTTGAAAGGCATCTCGCCTGCACTGTTATAGAAGTCGCCTGTAAGAGCAACATGAAATTTCTGTTGCGTGGTTGTAGCCATAGGAGTTCTCGATCAGCCCTACTTGCCTGCAACTGTGAATGCAGGTGTGATTTTACTTTCACGTCCGACAGTACCCAATGCTTCCTTTAGAGAGCGCAACAAAAGGCCGCCATCAATGCCCAAGCCCAACATGCGAAATCCTTGCTCCTGTCGCTGTAGCAAGTTGGCATTGCTTGTTGCCAAGAGGCCGCAATTTTTGCCAGCAGCGCGAATGGCATCCTTTGCCGCCAAAATCTGTTCTGCCACGCCAGGCCCTTCCCATTGCCCTGCAAAGCCTGCTGTAGCGGAAAAGTCGGAGGGACCAAAGAAAAAGAGTTCGACACCGGGGACTTCAAGCATCTCCTGTACATTCTGACCCCCGCGCACCGATTCGATAATGGGCACTACCAACACATGCTCGCTGGCTTCTGCCACATGCTCTGGCATCACCTGCCCCCATCCGGTGGCGCGCTCCGCGCCAATGCCGCGCAATCCCCTGGGTGGATAGTGACAATAGGCCACTGCCTGTCGCAACTGCTCGGCTGTCTCCATCCAGGGAATCACCACGCCATCCGCGCCGATGTCCAGCACCCGCTTGATCAGCGCGCCATTCAACTCCGCCACGCGCACAAGGACAACCGTATCGCTACGCACTGTTGCACGAATATGTTCGAGTACGTCATGCCAGTCAAGATGACCATGCTCGGCATCGACCACAATCCAATCAAGACCCAACGCCACACCCATCTCCGTAATGCTGGCTGACTCCAACGTCACCCACAACCCGTAGACTGATTCGCCCGCAGCCAATTTTTGCCGCAAGGCTCGAATCGCACCGCTTTTCATCCCGGTCCCCTTCCGCTCATTCGGTTGGACTATGGAATTTGATGATGGAAATTGATGATAGCTTTTGATGATGGAATGGGGTAAGCATACCCTAAGCGCGAATTTTTTGCATACTCGTTTTCCAAGTAGGCCAGGAGTCGTATGTGGATGTTCTTCCACCTGTTGATTACTGATTTGAGTTGGTATATGATTGGAGTCAGCCCGGCATTTGACTCTCCACATACAGCAGAGGCCACATACAGCAGAGGAATGGACAGTATGCGGCTCCCTGCCCTATTGCTGGGGAGTGCTGGGGAAGTGGGTGAGGCAGCCCCCGCCTTTTTTACAACAAATCGGGTTCCCCCATTAACCCAATCTCCCCGCCTGCCAGTACCCTTTTACTGACCACCTTGACTGGTCGGGCGCGGAAATTGGCCGTTATGACAGATCTCTTGCAACGCAAAGTGCAATGGCAAGACACGGTTGGCACTCCATATAGCCATAGACCTATTTGCCTGGACTGTAGCAAGCGGAAAGGAGGAGCAAGTATGAACCCGGGTTCACCACAAATCGCGCCCAAAAGTCATGTCGCGAACGTCAATGACATTCAGATGTATTACGAGGTCTATGGCAAGGGTTCTCCCCTTGTCCTACTTCATGGCTTCACACAGGCTGCTTCATTTTGGCATCCCTTTGTCACTGACTTTGCAGCCCACTTCAAGCTCATTGTTCCCGATCTGCGCGGCCACGGTCGCTCAACCAATCCAACGAACCAATTTACACACCGGCAAGTGGCGCTCGATATATTTGCCCTGCTGAATCAGTTACAAATCAACCAGTTCAAGGCCATCGGATTCAGTTCCGGCGCAGACACTTTGCTCCACCTGGCTACGCAGCAGCAGCCTCGACTCGAGGCCATGATACTGATTGGCACTGGACACTATTGGCCCGAACAATCGCGTGTCATCATGCGCCAGTATACGGCTGAGAGTGAAGTCTGGGAT
>CAMPHP010000336.1 GCA_946885925.1 uncultured Litorilinea sp. | reverse complement strand
CACTTGCCACACCTCCGACTCTCTCCCTAATGTAATTTCTAGAATCGAGCGAGCACTCCAATGGCAGCAACTGAAGATACACGTCCAGGCTTTCTCTATCTCGGCTGGGCCGGTGACCCTACATCCACGATGACCGTCAACTGGCAGGTGGACGCGCCGGTCAGTGACCCGCAAATCGAATTCCGTCCCGTGGGCACAAACGCCTGGCAGCGCACCGCAGCACAGCAGACACCCACTCCGGGGAATGGTGTGCTCTACCGGGCGACGCTCACCGAGCTGACCCCGGATACAGCCTATGAGTATCGCGCCGGGACAGGCGAGATCCACACTTTCCGCACCGCACCCACTGCTCCAGCCAGTTATCGTTTTGTCTTTTTCTGTGACACGGGGCTGATTGGGCGACTTGATGGGTTGGCGACCGGCACAGCACAGATCCGCGACGCCATTCGCACCATCGACCCGCTCTTTCTGCTTGGCGGCGGCGACTACGCCTATGGCAACAAGGATGGGCGTTACACGGTGATGGCAGAAGCTGGCGATGAGTGGTTTCGCCAATGGCAGCCGGTGTTACCCTACTATCCATTCTTCCCCCAATATGGCAACCACGAAATCATGCTGGTCGAACGCTTTGAAGATTGGGGGCCACGTTTCGCCGTTCCCAATTCCCAAGCCGAAGGCCGCTATTATTCGTTTGATGTGGGCGATGTTCACTATACCTCTGTCTTTGTCCCCGATTACAGAATGTTGCCCGACCAAGCACAACTCGACTGGCTAGACCAAGACTTGGCAGCGGCACGCGCAGCGGGTAGACGCTGGCTGATTGTCTTTCTGCACTCGGCTATCTATGGCTGTGGCATCAGCCACCCCAGCAAACCCCAACTCACCAACCTGCTGGTGCCCTATTTCGACAAATACAATGTCGATCTGGTGATCTCCGGTCATGATCAAAGCTACGAGCGCACCTATGCCCTGCGCCACGAGGGAGAAACTCCGGTCGTGACCCAGCCATCGCTCGACACCTACACCCAGGGCAACGGCGTGGTCTATGCCAAGATCAGTCCTTCCGGCAAACAGTCGGAGATCAGCAAGGACTTCTCTAAATTCACTGAGGAACAGCAGTCCTTTATGGCGTGCCGCGACGATACAGCCCATCACTACGCGGTTGTCACCGTGGCCGCGACTGGCGCGCTGGAGGTAGATGTCTACAGCCTGCCCCCGAATGGGACGCAATCAACCCGATTCGACCGCTTTACCATATCCACCACTAAGTAATGCATAGAGATGCGAAATGCATAGAGATGCGATAGGAAAGCGCGGCCATGATAGTTTGCGAGATGACCATCATGGGGAGACAGAGTAATCTCCTATTAAAACATAACGAAACGAGTAAGAGATGAGCCAAGCAAGCGTTGGCCGGTGGGAACGCTTTGAAGCCGCCGTCCGCAACCCAACAATCTACAAAAATCCCTATACGGATGTCACCCTGGATGTCGTCTATACCCGGCCCGACGGCTCAACCGTTTCATTTTGGGGCTTTTATGATGGGGATGAGCAAGCGAATGACATCTGGCGCTTTCGCTTTATGCCCGACCAAACCGGCGAATGGCGTTATCGTGCGACCTTCTCTGACGGTGCAGAGGGAAGCGAAGGCGCGTTTACCTGTATAGAATCAGAACTGCCCGGCCCGCTCGGTGCAGATACATCCAATCCCATGTGGTTTGGCTTTCGCAACGGTCAGCACGTTCTGATCCGCAGCTTTCATGTAGGCGATGGCTTCTTTGCCTCCAATACGCCCGCTGAACGGCGCACGAGTTTCCTCGACTGGGCGCAAAGTCAAGGGTATAACATGCTCTCTATCGCCAGCCATTATCTGAACCGAGCCGAGCCAGGGCGTGGGCAAGGCTGGGATACTCCCCGACTCTGGCCCTTAAATGCAAGCGAATACCGGCGCATGGAAGAGATCTTGGATGATCTGGCACGCCGCAAGATCGTGGTATTCCCCTTTGCTGGCTTCTTTGGTCGCGCCTCCAACTTTCCTGTTGACCCCGAAGAGCAAGAACAATATCTGCGCTACACCCTTGCGCGACTTGCTCCCTACTGGAATATCACGTTTAATGTCTCTGGCCCAGAACCGCTGCTCACCAAGAAGCCCATCCCGCATATGGAGCGAGAGCATGTCTGCCGTCTGGGCGCACGCATCCAAGAACTAGACATCTTTGGTCATGCGCTCACCGTCCATAACGACACCGGCGACGATGATTTTATTGATGAACCGTGGCTCACCTTTGGCACGCTTCAAGGCCCAAAAACCACAGATTTGCCCACGCTCAGCGAGGGTGCCGTACGCAATCATCACCCGGCGAGGCCGCTCTATATCCAGGAAACGCTCTGGTCTGGCAACAAGTACCATCCGAACTACAGCGATGAGCAGCTTCGCAAGAACGCCTACGTGCTTTTAATGGCTGGAGGCGCGATCAACTTTATTGACAATGGCGGCCCCATTCCCGACGCAGTAGGCGATTCATCTTCCGGTTTCAGCGGCAGTATGGAGCTAGCCGACCGTCGCCAGGGACGCCACGACATTCTCAAGAACGTGTGGGATACCTTTGCCCAATTCCCGTTCCATCAGATGCGTCCCGCACAGGAACGGGTCAGCCGAGGCTATTGTCTAGCTGACCCAGGCAATGCTTACTTAGTCTATGTAGATAGCCAAGGTCTGCTCGATGTAGAGGTTGAACCCGGAAGCTATGCAGTAGAATGGGTGAATGCCCAGGACAGTCACGACTGCCAGACAGGCGGGATTACCACGACCGGGAAGGAACTGGCTACCCCTGCACGGGGTGATGACTGGCTGCTTTATTTGAAACGAAACCCCTAAGAAGCTCCCAAGCATGGGAGACTGAGGATCGGAGATTGCATTTATGAACAAGCTCGCCATCATTTCAGCCTTTCTCGGTGGACAGAAGAACCGTTATATGGTCTATCAGGACGAGTGCTCGCTGGCCGAGAAATTTGCGCGCGCTGCGTGCATTCAAGGGGCCGATGGGCTGGAGCTTTGCTACCCCGCTGATTTCGAGAACCCAGACGAATTGAGGGGCTTGTTAGACAAGTATAATCTGGGGGTGTCGGCCATCAACTTCCGCTCGCGGCGTAGCGGCAAGTGGCTGCGCGGCTCCTTTGTTTCCGAGCGGAAGCATGAACGCCAAGAAGTTGTGGACGACTTGCGTCGTGCTATGGATTTTGCTGCCGAGTTGGGCTGCAACCGGATCACCACTTGTCCGCTCAACGAAGGAGCCGACACGCCGTTCGAGATGGACTATGTGCGCGCCTACGACTATGCAGTGGAGACCTTTTCTGCCGCCTGTGCCCACAACCGTGCAGTACGCATCTGCATCGAGTACAAGAAAAACGATCCGATGGGCCGCTGTCTGCTAGGTACCGCCGGTGAGACTGCCGCTTTTGCCCAGATTACGGGTGCCGACAACCTGGGTGCAACGCTGGACATCGGTCACGCGCTCTATGCAGAAGAACGCCCGGCGCAGTCTGCCGCACTGCTCGCCAAAGCCAATCGTCTCTTCTATGTTCACCTCAACGATAACGATGGTCGTGCGGACTGGGATCTGCTGCCTGGTGCTTTCCACACTTGGGAATTTGTAGAATTGTTCTACACGCTGCGTAAGTTAGGGTATGATGACGATTGGTACGGCTATGATGTTGTCTCCAAGGAACTAGACATTGTGGAAAATCTGTCCGCAGCGATGGGCCTGACCCGCAAGCTGGAGGCAATCACAGATCGTATCGACCCGGCGAAAATGGATGAACTCCAGACCCAACGCAACTCGGCCAGGACCCTCCCTTATCTCTATTCGCTGCTTTAGAGGCTGCCATGTTCAACTTACGCTTTAGCGCGAATGCAGGTTTCTATGGGCTGCGTCGCGACCGCTTCACCCAATACCAGCCAGCGCGCAGCCTTGAGGAGCGCATATCCCTGATTGCCCGCACGGAGGGAGTCAAAGGGGTTGAATTGAAGTATCCAGCAGACTTTGCCGACCTGAACCTGGTGCAAACGCTGCTGGCAGACCACGACCTCACGCTCGTTGCCGTCAATGTCGATATCAAGGATGCACAACACTTCCTACATGGCGCGCTCTCAGCCCCCGACCCTGCCGCACGAGGCTATGCCGTGAAGTTGCTCCAAGAGGGAATGGATATAGCTGCCGAGCTAGGCGCTAATCTTGTAACTACTTGCCCATTGGCCGATGGATATGACTATCCATTCCAGCTTGATTTCAGCGCGACTTGGGGACGATTTATTGACTCTGCCTATGCGGTCGCTGCCCACAGAAGTGACGTGCGCTTTTGTCTGGAATACCAGCCCCACGAGCCTCATGCCCACATCTTGCTCAACAATGTAGGCAAGGTGCTGCATGTCTGTGCATCGGTAGGGTTGCCCAATATGGGGGCCAACCTGGATGTCGGTCATTCCTTTGCTGCGCTGGAGGCACCGGCGGAGGCTGCTGCGCTGCTGGCAAGCCAGAACCGGCTCTTCTATATCCATACCAACGACAATACCGGCGACGGTGGCGATTGGGATATGCTCTCTGGCACAGTCCACTTCTGGCACTGGCTGGAGTTGCTCTTTACCCTATACCGGCTGGCTTATGATGGCTGGCTGGGTGGCGACATTGTGCCCAAGCAGATGCATCCGCTCGCCGCCTACAGCACCAATACGCGCATGGTACAGCGCATGGCTGCGCTGCTGGAACAAATTGGCACGGAGAAGATTGCCGCCCTACAGGCACAAAATAGTGATCCAGCCGAAATGTTCGACCTGCTTAGCTCGTTCATGCCAAAGTTGGTGGCGGAGACCACCCCAACCTAGCGGGTATCAGTTACAGCCAACCCCATCGACACCCAACAGAGGCGAAGGTGCAGCCCAATACCTTCGCCTCTGCTTGTA
>CAMPHP010000335.1 GCA_946885925.1 uncultured Litorilinea sp. | reverse complement strand
TCCTATGGGAGATTGCCAATAGGAGATTGCAAGTAGGATAGCAAGCAGGATAACAAGTAGGAGAGCAAAGTACTACAGAAATCCCTACTACCCAAATTCCAGAAGATACCTGCATGGAACGTATCTTGCCCACAGAAAATCATCACTATTTGACATACGCACGCCAAGCGCATAGGATTACGCTCACATAGTTCACATCAGCACCAGCCATACACAGGATCGGCCATATACAAGGCCAGAATATAAGGCCGAGAATTCGACTAACTGATACTCGTTACGCCCTCGTTGCGTAAGTGATGTGACATACCAACTATCCTGTCAATCATCAGCACATCTGATCAACATCTCCCACCCAATATCTCAACCATGAATAAACTATGAACGAGAAAACCATGCGCGTGGGAATTGTTGGCGCAGGCGCAATTGCCCGTATCCACGCCGCCCAGTGGCGCAAACTGCCCGTAACCCTTGCGGGTTGCTATGACCGTCACCTTGACCGAGCCGAAGCATTTTGTGCCCAATTTGGCGGGCGCGCCTATGCATCGCTGGCGGAGTTACTCAAAAACGTCGATCTCATCACCATCTGTACCCACACCGACGGCCACAAAGAAGCAGTTCTGGCAGCCGCAGCCGCACGCGTCGCCATCGTCTGCGAAAAGCCCTTCGCACGCCATCTGCGTGATGCCGAAGAAATGGCAGCCGCCTGCGAAGCCACCAACACCCCCCTCTTTGTTGCCCATGTTGTGCGCTTTTTTCCAGCCTTTGCCCGCGCCAAAAGCACCATTGATTCCGGTGCTATCGGTACGCCAGCCGTCATTCGCACAACGCGTGCAGGCAGCTTTCCCAAAGTTGGTGGAGCCTTCTCCAGTTCTTTCTATGCCGACTTTGCCCGCAGTGGCGGCGTTGCA
Organism: uncultured Litorilinea sp.; assembly: GCA_946885925.1. The sequence goes on along the minus strand of CAMPHP010000335.1, from coordinate 4,062 downwards.
CTTGATCTTGCGATCCACGACATTGACTACCACCGTTGGGTGGGAGGTGATGTCGAACGGGTATTTGCTCGCGGGTTGACCTATCGCGCATTGCCCAATGCCGACCATGCCTACATCTCCTTGCGCTTTAAGTCGGGTGCCATCGGCCACATTGATGCCAACTGGGCACTACCACCCGGCATGTTCCGCACCCGCCTAGAGATTGCGGGCGACCAAGGGATCATCGAGTGGGATTCGTTTCAGCCGCCCCCAATCATTGCCGCCCTTCACGATCCCGACAATCCCGGCAAGACCCTCCATAGCACGGCTAGCCCACTGGCAGAGCAAGACGATCCCTACTACGCGCAGCTAGCCCATGTGCTCACCTCTCTGCAACAGAATAAACCCTTCTTGGTTACGCCCCACGATGCGGTTATGGCGCTCAAAGTATCACTAGCCGCCCTAGAGTCCATGCGTACCGGACAAGCGATTGAACTCGATCAATTTCAGGAAACCCTGGCATGAGCGATCAGATCCAACAAGAGAGAGCTGTGCAACCATCTGTGCGAATCGGTGTGTTAAGCTTTGCCCACGGTCACGCCTACAGCTACGCCAGCGCGCTCACTACGTTGCCCTCGGTTGAATTCATCGGCATCTACGATGCCGATGTGGATCGCGGTCAAGCCGCGGCCAACCGCTTCACCACCACCTACTATCCCGACCTAGATGCACTGCTTGGGCAAGAACTAGACGGCGTGATTATTTGCTCCGAAAATGCCCATCATGCACCAATGGTTCATCAAGCCGCGCCCCATGTCCGCAATATCCTGTGCGAAAAACCTATCGCTACAACCATAGGGGATGCCCAGGTCATGGTAGATCGCTGCCATGAGACCAACACCCGGCTCCAAATCGCTTTCCCTGTGCGCTTCAGTCCCCCGATCCAGTATCTCAAAGCATTGCTAGACCGGGGAGAACTGGGCGAAATCTACAGTGTCAAATGCACCAACCATGGCTCCATGCCCGGCGGTTGGTTCTGCGACCCTGCACTGGCAGGGGGTGGTGCTGTGCTCGACCATACCGTCCACGTCATTGACCTGCTACGCTGGTTTTGGCAAACTGAAGTAGCCGAGGTCTATGCCGAAGTAGGACAGGGTATTTTGCATCAAGGTATGGAAATTGACGATGCCGGACTACTCTCCTTTCAACTTGCCAACGGAATCTATGGCACACTAGATACCAGTTGGTCGCGCCCTTCTAGCTATCCAACCTGGGGCGATGTCAAGATTGAAGTGGTTGCCGAGCGAGGTGTCATCACAGTCGATGCTCTCCGCCAAGCATTAAGTGTCAGTTCCGATACCTGGGGCAAGACGCGTTGGCTTAATTGGGGCAGTGATATGGATCATGCCCTTATCTCCGACTTTATCGAGATGGTCCAAACAGGTCGCCCACCTTCAATTACCGGGGAGGATGGTCTCAAGGCGTTAGAAGTTGCCTTAGCTGCCTACCAATCTGCCGCCAGTCAGCGCCCAATCGCCCTTACACCTGCCGCCTAGAACGCGTTACCTATGCCTTTCGCACATACCAATAGTCAGACCTCGACCCTTACCGACCTGCTACAGCCCTGCTATGGCCCTTCGACCCAACAGCAACTTGCCCGCTATTCAGGCGCGCTCACTCAATTTCGCGAGCGCTATGGTGCAGGCCCTGTACAAATCTTCCGTGCGCCTGGTCGCGTCAATATCATTGGCGAACATACCGACTATAACCACGGCTTTGTCCTCCCTGCTGCCCTGGACAAAGATGTTGTCATGCTTGCCCGCCCGCGCACCGACCGCACTGTCCATGCCGCTAATGTGGAAGCAGCCTATCCGGACACGGAATTTGAGCTAGGCAAAGAAATCCCGCCTGCCCCGCGCGGTCATTGGAGCAACTATCTGCGCGGCCCGGCTCAAATGCTTGCCAGCCGCTTTGATCTGCCGGGCCTCGACCTGCTTGTCGTCGCCGCTCCCCCCACCGGCGTGCCGCGTAGTGTCGGACTCAGTTCATCCTCGGCCCTCGTCGTTGCCACAGCCGTAACACTCGCCCACCAAGTAGATGCACCCTGTGCTACGCCCGCCTTTGCCCAATCCTGTGCCGACGCCGAATGGTATGTAGGTACGCGTGGGGGGATCCTAGATCATTTTGCCGCCCTGCTGACCCAGGCTGACCACGCACTCTTCCTTGATTGCCGTCCCGACACTGACACAAATTACATCACCCGCCATGTTCCCTTCCCTGCCAGCCATCGCCTGCTCGTGGTAGATTCAGGTGTACACCACGACAACGTCCGTGGCGAATTCAACTTGCGGGTGGCTGCCTGTCGTGCCGGAGTAGCCCTCTTGCGCGCCCAATTTCCCAACATCACACACCTGCGCGATATACAGCACATCCCTTGGGCCGAGCTATCGCCCTATCTGCCAGCCGAGATAACAGCGAAACAACTCCTTGCCGACGGTATTTCACTCGGTGACATTCCTGGTCTTGATGCAGATGCACCCTTACGCGTGCAAGCCTGCTGCCGCCATGTGTGGCACGAAAACGAACGCGTCCTGCAAACGCTCGATGCACTATCAGCGGGCGACATCGCTGCTGTCGGTTCGCTGCTAACCGCGGCACATGCCAGTGCCCGCGATGACTACGCCATCAGCACCCCAGAACTAGATTTCCTTGTAGAAAAGGCCAATCAGATTGCAGGAGTAGAAGGCGCGCGGCTCACAGGCGCAGGGTGGGGAGGGTGCATGGTTGTCCTCGTTGATGCCAATGCAGTCGATGCGCTGCAAACGCAACTCTCCGCTGACTACGAGCAGGCATATGGGACAGCGCCTGCCATGTTCCTTTGCCAAGCAGCACCCGGCGCAGCCTATCTCGGCACAGTGACAAGTTAAGTGGCGATTTAAGTGACGATTTAAGTTACATTATATGACATTATAGATGACATAGGTTTAGGATTGGTTTAGCATAGATTTAGCAATGGGTTAGAATAGATTTAGGAGTTTTTGCATGTCTCGTCCACTTGAACTTGTTCTCATCGGCGCTGGTAATCGGGGAACCCGCGCCTATGCCTCCTACGCTTTAGAGCATCCGGACCAACTGCGCTTTGTAGGCGTTGCCGAGCCAGACCCAATTCGCCGCCAACGCTTCGCCGACGAGCACGATTTGGACGACACACAATGCTTTACATCCTGGCAAGAGCTAGTGGCACGCGGTCAATTGGGCGATGCCGCCATCGTGACAACCCAAGACCAGATGCATGTAGAACCCGCCGTTGCTGCCCTCGAAGCGGGTTATCACGTACTGCTGGAAAAGCCAATGGCGCATACCTTGGCTGGCTGTGTGGAACTAATCCAAGCGGCGGAACGCACCGGACGCATCCTACAAATCTGTCACGTTCTGCGCTACTCCCCCTTCTGGCGCACGCTGCACAATGTCCTTAGCTCTGGACGGCTGGGCGATATTATCACGGTCGAGCATCGCGAAAATGTTGCCTATTGGCACATGGCCCACAGCTTTGTACGTGGCAACTGGCGCAACGAAGCCCTCTCCAGCCCGATGCTCCTTGCCAAATGCTGCCACGATCTCGATATCTTGACCTGGAATCTACCCTCGCCTGTGCAGCGGCTCAGTTCAGTGGGATCCTTGCTCCACTATCGAGCGGATCAAGTTGGCCCGGAGATTCCAGCACGCTGCACCGATGGCTGTCCCATCGAGCGTGAATGTGCCTTCTCCGCCATCGGCATCTATCTCGACCTGCGCCCCTTTCCCTATCTCGCCGCAGAAGCGCAAGCCGGAACTGTTGACCTCAACGAGCCAAAGATCTGGCCCTTCACCGTTCTCAGCCCCGATGTCAGCTACGCCGGTCGCCGCCAAGCTATCGAAACGGGTCCCTATGGTCGTTGTGTCTATCGCTGTGACAACGATGTCGTGGATCATCAGGTCGTCACGATGGAGTTGGAAGCAGGGACATCAGTCGTCATGGTCATGCACGGGCATTCAAACGAAGAGCACCGCTCGATGCGCTACGATGGCACTCGTGCCACTCTG
>CAMPHP010000334.1 GCA_946885925.1 uncultured Litorilinea sp. | reverse complement strand
ATTAAACTGTGCGCTTTGCGTAGCATCTCTGCTCCTCTCGTGAATAGTTAGCCGAGAACAATCAACCCAGGGCAAACATTGTGATCATCGCAATGTGTTTGCTGTATTCCTCCATTTCTTGGCGTGGGCGATTTCAGGTCAGTCTTTTTGGTTTAGCCTTCACTTTTAAGTGAAAGACAGTCGTGCACAAGTGACAATAGAGCGGGTTCTATTGGCAAGCTACAACTAGGGATATAGAGATAGGAAATAGGAACAGCAGAGAGGAGCTTGGCTCTGTTTGTTGGGTGGCGTAAGGAGATGGTCAGGCAGTATGACCAGTTTTCGGTCTGTTGACAGCCCTAAAGCCCTTATGCTATAAGGACGATTGGGTAATACAATTTGCAGTAGAATATTCTTCCACGTTTTTCCCGCCATTGTCCAGAAATGTCGTGCTCGAAGTAGAGCTGGGCCGAAATAACCCAATGACGTGCCACTCAGTACCCCGGGTTGCATCACAGATTACGAATCGTAGAAAAATATGGCTTCATTTCCACAGAGGTGGAGCCGATGCTCGAACCACATCTTCTCCGTAGTTGGCGTTGCTTGACAGCAGCACTTCGATTATCACCACCCGACTTCGCTGCTGAATCAAAGTGACTATTTCGTAGCTTTGACCTATCCCACATCTATAGGAGGCGTCTATGAAGGTTCAACCGATCAGTCGACGTGAGTTTATGAAATTGGCGGCTGCTGGGGCTTCTGTAGCGTTACTTGCTGGCTGTCAAGCGGCTGCGCCTGTGGCGGAATCTGGAGCTCCATCGTCCGAGGTGACGGAACTGCGTTTTGTAAAGCTCGCCATGAATGATCCGGTCGCTGAGTATTTTGAAGGAACTGCTGTTCCCGGTTTTAACGAAGCGAATCCGAATCTTACGGTAACAGTAGATATGAGTGATTGGGGTCACCTGGGCGAGAAATTGCTGACGAGTTTTGCAGGCAACCTGCCGGTAGACCTGGTCGAAACTGGCAGCGATTGGGTTGGCCCCTATGCACGTCGCAAGCAATTTCTGCCTCTTAGCGACTATATTGCCGCCGACTATGAGGATGAAATGGCGGATTTCTACCCCGAGATGGTAGATATCTCTCTCTTTGAAGATAAACTCATGGGGCTTCCTTATGTCCTGGACATCCGCACGATGTTGTATCGCAAAGATCACTTTGAAGAAGCTGGGCTTGACCCTAATACGCCGCCGGACACGTGGGATGATTTGATCGAATTTGGCATGAAACTGGTGCAAACCGATGACCAGGGCAATATCACGCGCTCTGGCTATCTTATGAGTGCGGCGACTCCTAGCGAAGCCTGGTTCGAGTATTGGTATCTTCTGATTCAGAATGGCTCCAACTTTATCGTCCCATGGGGCAGTTGGGAGCCGAACGACGTTGCTTTTAATGGCCCCGAAGGAGCCGAAGCGCTCCAGTTCCTCTATGATATGGTTCACGAATACAAAATCACCCCACTCACCAGTATGACAGCCAAGAATCCGAACCTCTCCGCCCTGGCAGATGGTGTAACCTCTATGGATAACACGGGTTCCTCGGAAATTGGCAACTGGAAATTGTACCAGCCTGATATGCTGGATGTACTTGGCGTTGGTGTTCCACTGATGAAAAAGGAACGCCTGCAATATGTCTGTCCCAACGTCTATGCGATTGGTGCCAATACGCAGCAGCCGGATGGTGCTTGGGAACTCATGAAGTATATGGAGTCGAAAGAGATCATGACTGGCATGTTGGCACCGGATAATGCATCGCCGCCACGTATCTCGATTGCAGAGGAAGCCGAGTATATGCAGGATCCCATGCTCATCAGCTTCCAGGAGATCCCAAGCAAAGGTTGGGGCACGACGACGCCACAGGCCTTGGACTCTCCGACCATGAACATTATCGGCAACTATGTGCAGGCCGCCCTCCGTGATGAGATGGGCATTCAGGATGCGCTAGACAAAGCTGCCGAGGAAGTCAAGAAAAAGATTGAGGAATTCTTGGCTGCCTAACCCGCTGCACGTCGGAACGGCGCGCTCCTGACATGTGTCGGTCTGCGCCGTTGCCGCCTTGAATCATACCGGATCACAGGTCGTGTTTTGGGTTGAGGCCAGTTGGTCATGCTGGTCAAGCCAACCGGAACAACGATCTGTGATCCTTGCCTCTCTACCCACACGGGGGTATTAACACGAGTATTAACATGTCAACTATGCAGGTGTCTACAGCGAGTTCCCGCCGCCCATCGCGTTGGCGCATGACGCGCGAAGAAAAGGCTGCCATTCTTTTCGTCCTGCCCCTGATGATCCCGCTCACCGTCTACTGGATCATCCCCTCGTTTGCTTCTCTTTACTACAGCTTTACCAACTACAGCGTAATCCAGACGACCCGTTGGGTCGGCTTTGATAATTTTGTGCAGTTGTGGGACGATGCACTCTTTTGGCGTTCCATGGGCAATTCCGCCTATTTCACCCTTGGCAATATCCCACTGATGATGCTAGCAGGGCTCTGTCTGGCCCTTGCCGTGGACTCCTATGTGCGTTTTCGTTCCTTTTTCCGGATTGTCTTCTACCTGCCACTGGTGACCTCGACGATTGCGTTGTCAATGGTTTGGCTTTGGCTCTTTAGTCCAACGTTTGGCTTGCTTAATGCCCTGTTGCACGTTTTCGGCATTCCGCCTCAACCGTGGCTTGAGAGCACAAGCCAAGCCATGCCCTCGATTATCTTGATGAGCGTATGGGGAGGAGTGGGTGGCCCTATGATCATCTACCTGGCAGGGTTGCAGGGCATTCCCGACAGCCTCTATGAAGCCGCGCGTGTCGATGGCGCGAATCGTTGGCAGTCATTCTGGCTCATCACCCTACCGCTGCTCAATCCGGTGACGATCTATGTGCTTATCAGCAGCATCATTGGCTCATTCCAGATCTTTGGCCCCATCTATGCCATGACGGATGGTGGGCCAGCATTTGCCACCACAACCATTGTGCACCAGATTTATATCAATGGTTTTCGCTATTTCAATATGGGCTATGCGTCGGCGCAAGCGTGGGTTCTCTTTGCCCTCCTCCTTGGCCTTTCGATTGTCAATCTGCGTATCATGACAAAGGGAATGGAGGCGTAACATGGGAGAAATGATCCAAACCCGCCCGCTGCTTACCACCCAGACGCGAGCCGCGCGGCAGCAGAACATCGTCTCCATTTTGGCTCATGTGCTGATCTATGCGCTGATCATCACCGCTGCCATCTCCATGCTGATTCCCTTCTTGTGGATGATCTTCACGTCGTTAAAGCCGGATCAATCGATCTTTCAAATGCCGCCAGTGATTTGGACTTTGGATTATACGTTGGAGCATTATGTGCGTGCCCTCACCCGCGGCAATTTTAGTATATACTTCACAAATAGCATGATCGTTGCCTGTACGGCGACACTCCTCAATGTCATGCTTAACGCTATGGCCGGGTATGCCTTTTCTCGGCTGCGCTGGCGGCTGCGCGAAGTGTTGTTTATGGTTGTCCTCGCCGTTATGATGCTGCCGGGTCTGATCGCGCTCATCCCCACTTTCCTCATCGTCAGAGGGACGCCTTTTGCTGGCGGCAACAACTGGCTGGGTCAAGGCGGCACTGGCTGGCTGGATAGCTATGCTGGCCTGATCTTGCCCAGTGTTGGCAATGGCTTTTATGTCTTTCTGCTGCGCCAGTTCTTTCTCACCCTACCAACCGAATTGGAAGATGCTGCGCGTGTTGATGGTGCAGGGGAATTTAGCATCTTTTGGCGTATCATTCTGCCACTGTCGAAGGCAGTCCTGGCTGTTGTCGCCATATTTAGCTTCCAGGCTGTCTGGAATGACTTTTTGTGGGCGCTTGTCATTGTGCAAAGCGACAAGATGCGTACTGTGCAGTTGGGTTTGACATTGTTTCAATCGCAGAACCGGGTTGATTGGGGCGTGCTCATGGCTGGCACGACTATCGCCACGTTCCCGACCATCCTGCTATTTCTACTGGCACAACGTTATTTTGTACAAGGGATTGCCTTGACTGGTATCAAGGGATAGCATCTGCATAGGAGTAGAGCCAGGAGGCGCGTGCCATGGAGCGCAAGGATGTGTGGGCTGCCGGCAACCTGTACGAGCCTTATGTTGGCCGGTGGAGCCGGATTGTGGCGAGAGAGTTTCTGCCCTGGTTAGCTGTGCCACACAATAAGGAGTGGCTGGAGGTGGGCTGTGGGACGGGCGCTTTTACGCAGACGATTCTCGAGGCTGCGCGCCCCCGTTTTGTCATGGCTATCGACGCCTCCGCAGATTTCATTGAGTACGCACGCGCTCAAACTCGCAGCCCGCTTGCCACATTTGAGATCGGGGATGCACAGGCGCTTGTGGTGGATACGGCTAGCTTTGATGCGGCTGTGAGTGGTCTGGTGCTCAATTTCGTGGCGCAACCAGTTCGCGCGGTCAAAGAGATGGCGCGTGCCGTTCGATCTGGGGGAGTCGTCGCCGCCTACGTCTGGGACTATGCGGGACAGATGGACCTGATGCGCTACTTTTGGGATGCGGCTGTGGCGCTGGATCCGGCAGCGGCTGATCTCGATGAAGGGCTGCGGTTCCCAATCTGCGCGCCCGCGCCACTTTCTGAACTCTTTGCACACGCTGGATTGCGCGCGGTTGAAGTACGGTCAATTAATGTGCCAACCTACTTTCAAGATTTTGACGATTATTGGTCTCCGTTCCTGGGTGGTCAAGGGCCTGCACCTGGCTATGCTATCTCCTTGAGCGAAGAACGGCGTAGCGTACTCCGCGAGCGCATACGTGCTAAGTTGCCAATCTCAGCGGATGGAGGCATCAGTCTCACTGCTCGCGCCTGGGCGGTGAAAGGCTATGTCCCGTAATACCTAGGACTTACTTCACAGGTGGACTATCCGCGCAAAGGGGTCTGTACCCATGGCTCTTCCCTTGCTCCAGAGCAA